>JBBDYD010000088.1:10437-34346 GCA_040901865.1 Bacteroidota bacterium
AAAAAAAATGCAGGGAGTTTCATGTGGGAAAAACATAGAGAAAACTCGGAGGAAATGCAATTCTAAAAGACCGTGAAATGTGAAAAGTGAAAGGTAAAAAGTTGTAGACCAATCCAAACCGAGGTTTCCATCATTTCACCTATCACCTATCACCTATCGCATATCACCGGAGTTTTGCCTGAGCCGTTCTACTGAAACCAGCCAATAGTGCTCCGATCGCATCCTGCGCATTTCGGTAAAGGCGAGAGGGCAGAATAAAATCCTGCATCAGTATGGAAAACGCAAGACGTTCACCATCCGCTGTGGTGACATACCCGGAAAGCGATGAGACGCCGCCAATCGAACCGGTTTTCGCCCGCAAGTTTCCCTCGGCCTTCGTTCCGCGCATTCGCATCTCGAGGGTACCGTCCACTCCCGCGATGGGGAGAGACTCGTAAAACAGACCAAAAATATCCCATCGGTTGGTCATGGATACGAGAAGCTGAATGAGCATGTCTGCCGTGAGGAGGTTGTAATGAGAGACTCCGGATCCGTCCACAATCCGATACTTTGTTGTATCAATCCCCAATTCGGAGAGGAATACATTGGTTTGAAAAAGGCCGTATTTCGCAGAACCCGGCATTCCCCCGCGGGCAACCGCGATGCTTTTGAGCGTGTTCTCGGCAGCGAGGTTGTCGCTCATTTTGTTCAGATTGAATAACACGGAGTCGATCGACCGTCGCCGGTAGGCAAGCTCATGTGACCATGGGAGCGCCACACCGATCGTTGGCTGACCCCGAACAATAATGCTGTCCGCTTCCATGCGTTCCTTAAGCAAGGTGGCGGCGTACAGTTCAGGGCGCCATACGGTCACCCAGCGATGAATAGTGTCCCGTTTGGCAACCACTTCACCTGAAACAACCAGGGCATTAAGCCGATCTTTGTACATCCTGGTGACATTGAGCGGAACGAGGGCTGTGTCTGTCACCGTGCGGGCGGTGTTGAGAAGAGAGACGTACTGGGTTGGCGGATCAATCAGCACCTGCACGCCCTCCCCGGGAAAGGTTCCGGGAATGATCGAAACCTTCACGCAGTTCTTGTTCACCGAGAGCGCGCAAATTCCGGCTTCATAGGAATACGGTTCATCGTCCCACATCCAGCCCTCACCCCAATACAGGTCGTCAAACCATGATGCATCGGCTACAACATTTCCATGGATGGCTTTGATGCCGATCGACTTGAGCTGGGCGATCATCGAATCGAGATCGGCAACGGTGAGGCCCGGGTCACCGTATCCCTTCAAGTACAAGCTGCCATGGACGATCCCGTCCGGAAGCAAACTGTCTGCAAGGATGCTCGTTCTGAATTCATGATTCGTGCCAAGGATGCCGAGGGCAGCAGAGGATGTGATAAGCTTGGTGTTGGAGGCGGGTCGCATGAGTCTGGCGCCGTTTCGCTCATAGAGGACCGCTCCGTCCTCCAGTGATACAATCTTGATTGCAGCATCCGATTGTGTGAAAATCGTGTCGGAGAGGATCGTGTCGATTTCGAGTCGCAAGGCATCGACCGGATTGTCGGGTCTTGTCGCATGATCGGTTACAGTGCATCCGGCTGCAAGAAGGGAGGCAGACAGCAACAGAAAACAAATGACGAGTCGAATGTTCATGATGGTGAACGTTTATTGTTGGAAGCGTGACAATGTGACCTGAAAAGTCGAGAAATGCAATTTGGGTAATGTTTCAATTTACTCTTCAATTGGCTTTTGTCGGATCTCTGTGCACTCTGTGACTACTCCGTGTTCTCTGTGGTAAGCTCTTGGCTAGTATTTTTAACCACGGAGAACACGGAGAAAAAAGAAGAGTTACACGGAGGTATCGATACCTCTCCAAATCAGACATTGACCCAATTTGACTGCGCGAAGAAAAACGGGTATATTTATCGATGTTTTGCGGTTTTGTGAACGAAAAGGAATGCCATGCTGAAGTTTTTTGGAAGTTTGTTTGGTTCAAAACATGAAAAAGATTTCCGCACGCTCCAGCCCTCCATTGCGGAAATCAACAGGTATACCGAATCCCTCAAGGACCTTTCCGACGAACAACTGAAGGGGAAAACCGATGAGTTCCGGGCGCGGATTAATGCGGCCACCAAGGAACTGGTAGACAACATCGCGGCGGATCGCGAATCTCTGAAAGACACAAATCTGTCGTTTGAACAGCGCGAGGAAGCCTACAATCACATCGACACGCTGAACAAAGAGCTCGATCAGCTCATTCAGCAAACCCTCAATTCTCTCCTCCCCGAAGCGTTTGCCGTTGTCAAGGAGACATGCCGCCGGCTGGAGGGCCAAATGTGGGATGTCACCGGAGGCAAGGTCAAGTGGGACATGGTGCCGTTCGATGTTCAATTGATGGGCGGTATCGTGCTCCATCAGGGGCGGATTGCTGAAATGGCAACGGGCGAGGGGAAAACGCTAGTGGCAACCCTTCCGGCCTATCTTAACGCCCTGCCCGGCCGGGGGGTCCATATCATCACTGTAAACGATTACCTGGCACAGCGAGACAGTCAGTGGATGGGGAAAGTGTTCGAGTTCCTGGGGCTGACAGTCGGAGTGATCCTTCAGTCGATGGACCCTCACCAGCGCAGAATTCACTACGCCGCCGATATTACGTACGGGACGAACAACGAATTTGGATTCGACTATCTTCGGGATAACATGGTTGTCAATCCCGAAGAGATGGTGCAACGCGGGCACAATTATACGATCGTCGACGAAGTGGATTCCGTTCTCATCGACGAAGCCCGCACACCGCTGATTATCAGCGGCCCTGTGGAAGTGGATGACCATAAATTCAATGAGATGAAGCCGTACATTGAACGGTTGGTCAATTCGCAAAAAAACCTGGCGGCGAAGATCACCACCGATGCGCAGCGGCTTCTCAGCGAAAACAAACACGAGGAAGCCGGCCCGCTTCTCCTGCGCGCACAGCGGGGCCTGCCGAAAAACAAGCAGCTCCTCAAGATTTTTTCCGAGCCCTCGAACAAAACGCTCCTGCAGAATACTGAAAAAATATACCTGCGCGATTCGTCTGCCCGCATGCACGAAATCGATGACGAGCTCTTTTTTAGCATCGACGAAAAATCCCATCTGATCGACCTGACAGAGAAGGGCCGTGAGTATCTCGCCCACAATTTTCCCGGGGGCGATAAGGATCTTTTCGTCATTCCCGACGTGGGTGCCGAATACAGCGTTGTGGAAAATAACGAATCGCTGTCGTTTGAAGAAAAACAACTCAAAAAGGACGAGGTCAACAAGAAATACGCCGAGCGGAGCGATAGGATCCATACGATCCAGCAATTGCTCAAAGCCTACGCGTTGTACGAGAAGGATGATGAGTATGTCGTGAGCGAAGACGGGAAGGTGATGATTGTGGATGAATTCACCGGCCGGTTATTGCCCGGGCGGCGTTATTCGGAGGGATTGCATCAGGCCATCGAGGCAAAAGAAGGCGTAAAGGTCGAGAGGGACACACAAACGCTTGCAACGATCACCCTGCAGAACTATTTCAGGATGTACAAGAAACTCTCCGGTATGACGGGGACGGCGGAAACAGAGGCGGCGGAGTTTTTTGAAATCTATAAATTGGATGTGGCGGTGATTCCATCCAATAAGAAGTTGGTCCGTGCGGATCATGATGATCAGGTCTATCGTACAAAACGCGAGAAGTACAATGCGGTGATTGAAGAAATTCAGGAAATGCAAAAGGTCAGCCGCCCGGTACTTGTCGGCACGACCAGCGTTGACGTGTCGGAGACGATCAGCCGGATGCTGAAACGCTCCGGTGTCACGCATAACGTCCTCAATGCAAAACAGCATCAACGGGAGGCGGAAATCGTTGCTCACGCGGGTCTCCCCGGCGCCGTGACGATTGCAACGAACATGGCGGGTCGCGGAACAGACATCAAGTTGGGGCCCGGGATCAGGGAAGCGGGTGGGCTCCATATCGTCGGAACGGAGCGACATGAATCACGCCGCATCGATCGGCAGTTGCGCGGGCGCGCAGGCCGGCAGGGAGATCCCGGATCCTCACGATTCTATATTTCTCTCGAAGACGACTTGATGCGCCTCTTTTCCTCAGAACGCGTCTCGCGCGTGATGGAACGGCTCGGAATGAAAGAGGGGGAATCCATTCAACACCCAATGATTTCCCGCTCCGTGGAACGGGCTCAGAAAAAGGTCGAGGAGAACAACTTCGGAATCCGGAAGCGCCTGCTGGAATATGACAACGTGATGAATCAGCAGCGCGAAGTGATCTATTCCCGACGCCGCCACGCGCTGATGGGGGAGCGACTCTGGGATGATATCTTCGACATGGTGCGCGACGTCGCGGCAAAGGTTACGCAACAATATTATCCGGACGGCGATCTCGGGGGACTACAAAACGAAGTCCGCACCCGGTTTCTGGCAGATCTGAAGATCAGCCCCGAGCAATTTCAATCGCTTGGTGAGGAAGGTGTGGCTGCGGAAGTCGTTAAAGCTGCCGAGGAGTTTTACCGGAGGAAAGAAGAAAAGATTGGCCCGGAGTTAATGGGGACGCTGGAAAAAATGGCAATGCTTCAGGTGATCGATGCCAAGTGGCGGGATCATTTGCGGGAAATGGACGATCTGAAGGAGGGGATTCACCTCCGTGGCTACGGCCAGAAAGACCCGCTCGTGGAATACAAAGCCGAGGCCTTTAAAATGTTCATGACACTGATGGACATCGTGGCCGACGAAGTTGTGAACGTGGTCTTCAAGTTCTTTCCCGAAAGAATCGATCAACTCCCTGCACAAAAAGGTCGGCGGCCACTGCGCAGGGAAGATCTCGTGATGTCGCATGAATCGGCGATGGGAGCCGGGTTCGACGGCAGCCGCGCATCTGAGCCGGCGGGCGAGGGCGAGCCCGTGCATGCGGGACCCCGACCGCAAAAGATACAACCAGTGCGGGTTGCAGAAAAGGTCGGGCGAAACGATCCCTGTCCTTGCGGAAGCGGGAAGAAATATAAGAATTGCCATGGCAGTTGAGAAACAGGTGAACGGAAAACGGTCAACGGTGAACGGCCGACAAGGCCGTCTTGCATGGCCGCCACCATTCACCGTTCACCCTTCACCATTCACCAGGTTTACATAATGAAAAAGATCGAAGCCATCATCCGCCCCTTCAAACTTGACGACGTGCGGGAGGCGCTTTCTGAGATAGGGGTTCGCGGTATGACCCTTATCGAGGTGAAGGGATATGGGCGGCAGAAGGGTCATACGGAGTTGTACCGCGGATCGGAGTACAAGATCGACTTTCTGCCGAAGATTAAAATCGAAATCATCGCGACCGATGGGATGGTGGAGACGGTCGTAGGTGCGATTCTCAAAGCTGCAAAGACCGGACAGGTGGGGGACGGAAAGATTTTTGTCTCTCAGGTCGATGACGTGATTCGTGTCCGCACCGAGGAGTCCGGTGAGGATGCTCTCTGAGTGATACCCCCCTCATCCATTTCGGAGGTTTGCTTCACGTTCCTCTCCTCGCGGAATCGCCGTGACTGAACTCCCCGCCATCCAACCAGAAACCCCTTTCAAAGCGGGGTATGTCGCCATTGTGGGCGAGCCCAACGTTGGAAAATCCACGCTCATGAATGCACTTCTGGGTCAGAAGATTTCCATTGTTACGAGGAAACCCCAAACAACGCGCCAGAGGGTTCTGGGCATTCTCACAACACCTGCGTCGCAGATTATTTTCCTCGACACGCCCGGCCTTCTCGATCCAAAATATCTCCTTCAGGAAACCATGGTGCGGTCTGCCCAGCGCGCGCTCGACGATGCGGACGTGGTGCTGGTGCTGGCCGAGTCAGCTGCGTCGGATCTGCCCGACAAAGTTCGCGTTCGCCTGGAACCGGTTGCAACGAGGAAACCGCTGCTGCTCTGTTTGAACAAAGTTGATACATCACCGCGGGACCAGGTGCTCCCCGTGATGGCAAGGTTTGTTCAGTCCAAATTGTTCAAAGAAGTCATTCCCATTTCCGCGCTCAAGAGGGAGAATCTCGACGATCTTCTGAAAACGATCACCCGATATCTTCCTGATCACCCCGCATTCTATCCCGATGATGTTGTCAGTGCACAACCCGAGCGTTTTTTTGTGGCAGAAATCATTCGGGAAAAGATCTTCGAACAGTTCCAGGAAGAGATTCCTTATTCGACGGCCGTGGAAATCCGCGAGTTCAAGGAGCGTGAGGAGGGAAAAACCTACATTAGCGCGGATATTATTGTGGAGAGGAATTCACAAAAAGGGATCTTGATTGGGAAAAAAGGTGGGGCTCTGAAGACGATAGGTCAGTCCGCGAGAAAAGACATCGAGGAATTTGTCGGGCGCCCCGTGTTTCTCGAACTCTTTGTCAAGGTGGGGGAGAAATGGAGATCGAAGGAGTCGTGGATGAAACGCCTGGGGTATGAATCGGAGAAAGGGAGCTAGTCAATGCCGGAAGTAGCGCCGTTCCGCGGTCTTCGCTATAACAAGCACAAAGTCGGGCTCGATGACGTTGTGGCCCCGCCGTATGATGTCATTTCTCCGGAGCTTCAGGATCGGCTTTACGGGAAAAACCCCTACAATGTGGTCCGGTTGATCCTGGGGAGGGAAGAAAACCGTTACGAGGCGGCTGCCCGGACGTTCAAGCAATGGAAAAACGAAGGGATCCTCGAGGGGGAGTCATTACCGGCCATCTACCTTCTCCACCAGGTCTTTGACGGCCCGGACAGAAAGCCGGTTACTCGGAAGGGTTTTGTTGCACGATGCCGGCTGGAGGAATTTGACAAGAAGATCATCCTCCCTCACGAAAAGACGCATGCCAAACCAATTGAAGACCGGTTGAGCTTATTTCAGGCAACTCAATCGAATTTCAGTCAGATCTTTTCTTTGTATGCCGATCCGGAAAAGGAGGTCGATCGTGCAATCAACGGGTTATCCAAAACCGATCCGGCAATCGACGTGAGCTACGATGGCGTCCAGAACAAGCTCTGGCCGGTACTCGATACTCACGCGATTGAATCCGTTCGGCGGTTCATGGCATCGCGGCAGGCGCTGATCGCCGATGGTCACCATCGCTATGAGACAGCCCTTGCCTATCGTGACATGATGCGCACAGGGAACTTGCGCCACACAGGAAAGGAACCCTATAACTATGTCATGATGTTTTTCACAAATGTTGACGACGCGGGCCTTGTGATTTATCCGACTCACCGAGTCGTGCATTCTCTTACGTCCTTCAACCTCAAGGGTTTCCTGGATCGCGCCGCACAGTATTTCATTCTGCGCGAGTTCGTACAACAATCGGCGCTTCTCTCGGCGCTTGAGTCAAGCTCGGCTCCATCGTTTGGCATGGTTGCCGAAGGAAGGCAATCGGGGGTCCTTCTCTCTCTGAAACCTGTTCGGCTGGCCGATGAAATCATCTCGGACCTGCTCCCCCGGGAAATCAAGGAACTTGATGTCACCGTACTCCATCGGCTGGTTCTCCGTGATCTTCTCGGGATTTCGATGGAGGCGCAGGACGCAAAACGCAATATCGACTACATTCGGGATGCATCGGAAGCGGTCGGCCTGGTCAGAGATGGAAAAGCCCAGCTTGCTTTTCTCATGAATGCTACCAAAATTCAACAGGTTCGAGCAGTGGCCATGGCTGGCCATACGATGCCGCAAAAATCAACCTACTTTTATCCGAAACTGCTTTCGGGCCTCGTAATTAATTCGCTCGCCGAAGAACGTGCCTAACCCCCTGGAGACGTTATCTCAACCCGACTGAAAGTTGTGCTGGGCCTTATTGTCGTTTGCCTGATCTGGGGAACCACGTGGGTTGCCATTAAGATCGGACTGCGTTCCATTCCGCCTATTCTCGGCGCCTCCCTGCGATTTCTTCTCGCATCCCTTTTTCTGCTCGGACTCATCGAGTTTCGTAGAATTCAATTTGTGGGGGATAAGACCTTTTGGAACCTCGGCATCCTGATGGGTCTGAGTTCTTTTGGAATCCCCCTGGCCCTGGTGTACTGGGGAACGCAGTTCATTCCCACTGGACTCGCGTCGATCCTTTTTGCGACGCATCCTTTCGCTGTTGCTGTGTGCTCCTATTTTCTGCTCACAAACGAGCGCCTGACAAAACCAAAACTCGCCGGAATCATCCTTGGATTCATCGGCATCTATGTCATCTTTGCGAGTGAATTCTCGTTCAGGAGCAATCTCGCAATTGAGGGAATGGTCGCCATCATTCTGAGCTCCGCCCTTCAGGCGTTCACTCTCGTCACAGTTAAAAAATATGGCGGCCCGTATAATACCATGAGCCTGAACTACGTCGGCATGGTCATTGGAGGCGTCCTCTTGGCTGTGATGAGCTTTTTTGTGGAAAACCACTCGGGGATCGTGTTTAACAACGAAGCGATCCTCTCCCTTGTGTACCTTGCCGTGTTCGGCTCCGTCGTCACGTTTGTCACATACTTCTGGCTGCTGAAACATGTGGAGGTGGTCCTCTTGTCGCTAACGGCATTCGTCACTCCGATTATCGCTGTGATCGCGGGCGTTGTCGTGTTCAACGAGTCTCTCACGGCGCAAATGCTGGCAGGTTCGGGACTCGTTCTCTTCGGAATCATTGTCGCGAACTCAAACGACCTTCTTTCTGTGATCAAACGCGGGAAGTCATTCATGTTTGATGTATGAAACGCATCGCACACATTGCCATCGCGGTGAAAGACCTGGCGGCTTCGAAGGAGCTTTTCCAGCGCCTGCTTGGAATTCCGGTCTCTCACGAAGAGCATGTCCAACAGCGGGGAGTGAGAACTGCAATGTTTCAGATTGGGGAAACAGCTGTTGAGCTCCTCGAAGGTACGAACCCGGACTCGCCTGTCTCAAAGTTCATAAGGAACAAGGGGGAGGGAATCCACCATATTTCCTTTGCGGTTGAGAACGTCGTCCAGGAAATGGACCGGCTCCGGAATGCTGGATTTCAATTTGTTGACAATCAGCCCGGCCCGGGTGCCGGGGAAACCCTGGTGGCGTTTCTCCACCCCCGGACAACGAACGGAGTGCTGATCGAGATCAGCCAGAAAAGAAGGGGCTAGATTGAGTGGGTCAGGACATCGAACTTGCGGGAATCCAGCGGTCTCTCCAGGACAAGCTGGAGACCCTTCCGGCCCAACCCGGAGTCTATAAGTTCAAAGATGCCGACGGCAAGGTACTCTACGTCGGCAAAGCCCAAAACCTGCGGTCCCGCGTCAGGCAGTACTTTCAGAAATCCCGCCTTCCCGAACCTCGCATCGGTAAACTCGTCGAGAAGATCGTTGACCTTGAGTTGATGGTGACCGACTCTGAAGTCGAGGCGCTCATTCTGGAAGCGAACCTCATCAAGAGTCTCAAACCCCGTTACAACGTCCTCCTGAAGGACGACAAATCCTATCCGTATATCGTTATTACAAACGAACCGTTTCCACGTGTGTTCGTCACGAGAAGAGTCAGGAAGGACGGCTCACGGTACTTCGGACCGTATACAGATGTCAAGAATATGCGGAACGCCCTCAAGACCGTGAGGGACATTTTCATGATCCGGAGCTGTAATTACGATTTGAACGAAGAAACCATCGGCAAAAAGAAATTCAAAATTTGTTTGGATTATCACATCAAGAAATGCGAGGGGCCGTGCGAGGGGATGGTGTCCAAAGAGCATTATGGGCTCATGATCAACCAGGTCGCGCAGGTTCTCAAGGGGAAGACTGCTGTTGTCCTTCAGACGTTGGAGGCCGAAATGGAGCGTTTGTCATCGGAATTGCGCTTTGAAGAAGCGGCCAGTATCAGGGACAGGATGAAGGCGGTGGAGGTGTATAACGAGAAACAACGCGTCGTTGATCAAAGGGAGGTCAATCGTGATATAATTGCCGTGGCGGCAAAAGGTGACGATGCGTGCGGAGTCGTGTTTCAGGTCCGGGATGGCAAGGTGCTCGGAAGCAGGCACTTTTATCTGAGCAACGTCCAGGACCGGCCAGATGGCCAGCTGCTCGAGGCTCTTATTGAGCGTTACTACCTCGAGGCAGACGATTTGCCGGACGAAATTGTGCTCTCTGCACCGGTTGAATCCGAGGACCTCATTCGATCCTGGCTCGAAAGCAGAACGCAACGCCCTGTGCAGATCGAGGTGCCAAAGGCAGGCGAGAAGGCAAAACTCGTAGCGATGGTCCGGAACAACGCGGCGTTGTTGCTTGGAGAGCTCGAACTCCAGCGCATGAAACGGGGAGACTTTGTTCCCCATGGCGTGAAAGCCCTTCAAAAGGATCTCCGAATGCCGGTGCCGCCCAGGCGGATTGAGTGCTTCGATATTTCGAATATACAGGGAAGCGATTCTGTGGCTTCCATGGTGGTCTTCGTCGACGGAAAGCCGAAGAAAAGCGAGTATCGGAAGTTCAAAATCCGAACTGTACAGGGTCCTGATGACTTTGCGAGTATGCAGGAAGTCATTGAACGCCGCTACACCAAGGTGTTGGAGCAGGATTTGCCGCGGCCGGATTTGATTATGGTCGATGGGGGAAAGGGCCAGCTCTCGAGCGCCGTGGAAATCCTTAATCGGCTTGGACTTGAATCAACCCCTGTCATTGGGCTGGCAAAACGCCTTGAAGAGGTCTTTGTCCCGGCGGAAAGCGAGCCGCTGCCGATTCCGCGAACGTCGGGCGGATTGAAACTGCTTCAACAAATACGGAACGAAGCCCACCGGTTTGCCGTGTCCTTCCATCGTATTCTGAGATCAAAACGAATTCTGCAGACGGAGCTGGATCTGATCAAAGGAATCGGAAAAGCGAGGGCTCGCGAGTTGCTTGAAGTGTTCGGATCGGTGCAGGGAGTGAAATTTGCCTCAGAGGAGCAACTCTCTGACATCGTCGGACCGAAAGTGGCGCAAAAGATCAAGGAGTATTTCGTTGACGATCCGCAAGGCGCTCTTTCCGAACCGCCGCTCAGCTCCTAGAAATCAGGGAGCAGTCCGAACACGTTGAATCTTCGGGGGATGAAGTAACGGAGAACGGTGAATGGAGGGGGAAATGCCAATTCGTAAATCAGGTTTCTCAGCTGTCACTGTTCACCGTTCGCTATTCACCATTCACTATGCCGACAGCAGATATTGATTCTCCGCCGTTCAATTGCTATATTGCATGCCAGAAAACAGCTGAGGGCGATTAGCTCAGCTGGTTCAGAGCGTACGCCTCACACGCGTAAGGTCGTAGGTTCGATCCCTACATCGCCCACAAAAGATTGCGGATTTCGGAATGTGGATTGTGGATTGAACAAGATACGCAGTCCGAAATCGTCAATCCGCAATCCGAAATTCAACTGTTCTTTCTAAAATAAGCTTCCTTTAATTCCTGTCCAGCGAGGCAGGGAAGGATGTGGGAATTGCGAATCGCGAATTGAGAATTTCGAATTGTTTAAAGCCAATTCGCACTTCGAAATTCGAAATTCGACCCAAACCTCCTTTCCGCCCGCGGACTGGAGGTTTTTTTGTTTTCAGGGACTATTCATGAAAAAGACAAAGTTGTTTGATCAGGCGGGTTTGAAGCGGACGATTAACCGTCTTGCTCACGAAGTTGTGGAGCGGAACAAAGGGGCCGAAGATATTGCGCTTGTCGGCATCCGAACCCGCGGAGAACACCTCGCCCATCGGCTGGCGAAGACCATCCAGGAAATCGAGGGGAAACCTATTGCCGTTGGATGCCTTGATATCACCCTGTACCGTGACGATCTCCACGGACGATTGGATCAGCCTCAGTTGAAAAGCACGGAAATCCTCTTTGACATCACCGGCAAGGTAGTTGTCCTTGTGGATGATGTCTTGTTCACCGGCAGAACCATCCGTTCTGCTCTCAACGCCCTCATGGACATCGGAAGGCCTGCGACAATTCAGCTTCTGGTTCTCGTTGATCGCGGACACCGGGAACTGCCGATCAAGGCGGATTTTGCCGGAAAGAATGTGCCGACATCGCTCAAACAAGAAATCAAAGTGCTCATGTCCGAAGCTGACAACGAAGATGCAGTCTATCTTATTGATCCCCCGGATCAGGGGAATACATGAAACTCAAAAGCCGCCATTTGCTTGGTCTTGAAGGGATGTCTGCAGAAGACATCGGGCTGATTCTGGACACGTCCGTTTCTTTCAAAGAAGTACTCGAACGGCCCATCAAGAAGGTTCCGCCCCTTCAAGGCAAGACCATCGCGAATTTATTTTTTGAAAGCTCCACACGCACCAGGATTTCATTTGAGTTGGCCGAGCGGCGCCTTTCGGCCGATGTGGTCAGCTTCGCCGCTTCGGGAAGCAGCGTATCTAAAGGTGAAACACTTAAGGACACCGCACGCAACATCGAGGCTATGAAAATCGACATGGTCGTGATTCGCCATTCATCGCCGGGTGCTGCACATTTCCTGAGCAAAGTCGTCGATGCAAACGTGATCAACGCGGGGGACGGAGCGCATGAGCATCCAACCCAGGGACTCCTCGATATGTTTACTCTTCGCGAGAAGTTCGGAAGTCTCAAAGGATTGCGTGTCTGCATTGTTGGCGACATCCTCCACAGCAGAGTGGCACGGTCCAATATCATCGGACTGAACACCATGGGCGCAACGGTCTCTGTATGCGGTCCGGCGACGCTGATTCCGCGTGAAATTGAGAAGCTCGGGGTCGAGGTGTACCACAATCTGGAAGATGTGATTCAACGAGTCGACGTGCTCAACGTTCTGAGAATCCAGTTGGAACGGCAGGAATCCGGTTTCTTTCCATCTCTGCGGGAGTACCACCGCTATTTCGGGGTTACAAGGGAAAAGGTGTCGAAGGCGTCGAAACCTGTGACCATCATGCATCCGGGTCCGATTAATCGGGACGTGGAATTGTCGGCAGACCTGGCCGACAGCGAGCATTCGGTGATCCTGCAACAGGTCACGAACGGAGTTGCCGTCCGGATGGCAGTGTTGTATTTACTCGGAACATCGTAAATCAGTGAAAAGTGAGAAGTGAGAAGTTAAATGTGAAATGTGAAATGTCATGAAGCAATGAGTTCACCCAATAATCTAATAACTAATACGTAATAACTAAGATGCGAATTCTCCTGAAAAACGGCAGGCTCATCGACCCAATAACCGGACGCGACGAAGCGACAGATTTCCTGATTGTCGATGGCCGCATCGAAACCATGGGATCATCGATCCCTGCGTCAAAAGTGGACAAAGAACTTTCCCTTAATGGCAAGCTCGTTGTGCCGGGTCTGATCGATATGCATGTCCATTTACGGGAACCGGGTTTTGAGCACAAGGAAACGATAGAATCCGGATGCCGTTCAGCCTCGTACGGGGGGTTTACGGCCGTTTGCTGTATGCCGAACACCAATCCGGCAATTGACGACGAATCCGTTGTTCGCTCTGTGCGCGAAAAAGGCAAACGCGTTTGCGATGGTGTCGTGGATGTGTATCCCATCGCGGCCGCGACGAAAGGGCGGATGGGGAAGGAGCTGTCGCCCATGGCCGAACTTGCCAACGCCGGCGCAGTTGGCTTCACTGATGATGGCAGTCCGATCATGAGTGCCGAAATCATGCGGCGCGCGTTTGAGTACTCATCCATGTACGGGCTTCCCATAATTCAACATGCCGAAGAGGCAACCATGACCCAGGGCGGATGTATGAATGAGGGGTTTCAGTCAACACGGCTTGGAATCCGCGGTATTCCGTCTGTCGCGGAGGAACTGATGGTCGCACGGGACATCATTCTTCTCCGGTATGTGCCGCGTGCGCGATATCATGTGGCGCACGTGAGCACTCGGGGTGCATTGGAATTGGTCAGGAAGGCAAAACAAGAGAAGCTGAACATTACGTGCGAGGTCACGCCCCATCATTTCACGTTGACTGATGCTGTTGTTGAGAGTTTTGACACGAACACGAAAATGAACCCTCCACTTCGGACACAGGATGACGTCGAGGCCATGAAGGATGGCCTCAAATCAGGAATCATCGATGCGATTGCCAGCGATCATGCCCCGCACACAATCGATGAAAAGGAAGTTGAATATACCCATGCGCCGTTCGGAATCGTAGGCCTTGAAACTGCTTTGGGTCTCTGCGTGGCAGAGCTGGTGTCGCAAGATGTTCTCACCTGGTTTGAGCTGATAGAAAAACTTTCGACCAATCCTCGAAGGATTGTCGGGCTCCCGGCTCTGAAGATTCAACAGGGAGAGCTTGCCAACCTGACCTTGATCGATCCGGAAAAAGAATGGACTGTCGACACGTCGGCTTTTCATTCCAAATCGAAAAATTCTCCCTTTCACGGAAGGCGTTTGACCGGGAAAGCGATCGGAATCATCAATAATGGCAGCATTTTCATTTCGGAGTGATCGACAAAAGTCGTCCACAATTGTGAACATCGCTTCCCGTTGAGGAGACATCAAGCCAATCTCCTTCGGTCTTTTCCTGCCCTTTTCGTGAATCTTCCCGCCTGGCACGGCCTTTGAACTCAATGGATGTGTAAACCAAAAAGTCAAAGGTGTCGCCATGAAACAACTCATTGCTCTTCTGACAGTAAGTGTCTTGTTCGCTTCGTGCTCCGTTTATGTTCTGGACACGACGCCGCCGGCAATTCCCGCTGGAATCACGACGATCTCCCTGGATAATGCCGTCCAGCTTGACTGGAATACGAACTCAGAAAGTGATTTTGCTGGATATCACATCTGGGTCAGTGACTTGTATGACGGCAGCTACTCCAGAATTGGGTCCACGCGGCTGCCACAGTTCGTGGATTACGGCGCCAACAACGGCGTGACATACTATTACGGGATCACAGCGTACGATTATGAAGGCAATGAAAGCGAAATGAGCCGGGATGTTGCTTATGATACGCCGCGCCCGGAAGGATACAATGTGAGCTTGTACGATTACCTGAATTTTCCGTCAGTCTCGGGATACGATTTCTCCACTTATTCAGTCGGTCAATACAACGATGAGTATTCGGATGTGTTCTTTGAGAATATCGGTGGAGTTTTTTATTTGAATGTTTGGAGTGACACGGATATCCAGGACATGGGATACACCGCGACGCTCGACGACATTTCCGTGGCGCCCGCCGGAGGATGGTCGCCGTCCGGATCGGCGGAAGCAATCATCGGACATACCTATGTGATTTGGACGTGGGATGACCATTATGCAAAGGTGAGAGTAAAGAACATTACATCAACGCGTGTTGTTTTCGACTGGGCGTACCAGTCCGCCCCGGCAAACCCTGAACTTTCGCGGGCACCGCAGCTCCTCAAAAGGGGAAAGCCGACGGCCAGGCATGAATCGGTCCGGTAGCGGCATCTGACGTACCAACGGCGGCACTGTCGAGCAGAAAGGGTTGAAGGGCGATGAACGGCAGTGTCGCTGTTCCTTTTTGGTCCACACAACCGCACCTCCTCTTCTCGTTGACTTTTATCCCCTTTTGAGATACTTTGAGCATGATCATGAGAACACTGATTACCCTGGTTCTCTTTAGTTCCATCGGCCTTTGCCAGGATGTGCCCCAGAGGTTGAAGAACGCCGCCGCGAAAGACGCCCGCGTCGGAACACCTCAAGCGAAAGAGAGCACTCAAACCGGTCAGGTCAGATTGTTGTTCAACTCCGTTGAAGCCGCACTTGTGGCGGGAAACACCGGATCGCTCTCCCCGTTGTTTGCGAAACAGGTTTCAATGACCCTCCGCGGGAGCGAAAGTGGATTTTTCTCGTCGGCTCAGGCACTGACCATTCTTAAGAACTTCTTCTCTTCCAGAAAACCCGCTCAATTCTCCTTTTCCAAGCTGAACCAGGCTGCTCCGAATCCCTACGCCACAGGGCGGTTGGATATTGTCTCGCGCGGAAGCAAGGAATCCGTCCAGGTGTATGTTTCATTGGCACTCCAGGATTCCGCGTGGGTGATCAGCCAGTTCAATATCTACTAACTCCCTCCGTGCAATGATCCGATACCGTGAAATGCATCCCCGCCGGGTTTGGTGGGTGATCGTGATTGCCATGGCACTCATAGGTATTCTCGGCCTCGGGAAATTGTGGTATTCCGATTACCTTGTGTCCAATTGGGCCGAACTACGTGTTTCCCGGGAATCGGACCTCCGTTCCCTTGTACAAAATCGCTTTCGCGCCAGGGTCGAGGAACTTTTTCGCACCGCCGGGCTCGTTGCACGGGACACGGTTACCCTTCGGCGGCTCATTGCCAACCAGCCGGCGGATATGCTGACAGGAAATGAACGCCTGAATGCTCTTCAAAAAACCTCAGGATCGAGTGTCGATGTCGTTGATCCGAATGCCGCCTTGGTGGCATGGAGCGGTCCCGCCCTCATCGTGCAGTACGAGCGTTTTGTTTCTGCCGACTCCCAAGTCGTGATCGCCACCGCTGGTTTACGGTCGGCCCTTGCTGCATCCGTGCAGGCGGACGTCGGTCTCACCATTATCGCGTCGGAGCCGTTTGACAGAGTGGCGGAGGTCTCGGAGAGATTCGTGCCTGCCGAGGGCTTCCGGAGTGCGCTTGCGCACGAGCTCGGTCAAAATGTTGAGATTCTCACAGGAGATCGGATCGTCTCGTCGGGGGATGGACGGCGCTTACGTGTGGCGTTGACAGATGTCAGCGGTAATCCCCTCGCCGCCGTGCTCGTAGACGCACCGACGCTTGAAGAGGAAATTCAGAGGATGGAGACCGCCGTCAGCGAGTGGGTGGGCGGACTCATCGCAATTTTTTCAGGGTTTTTGGCGGTCGTTCTTTTTCCATGGACCCTTCGACTTCGCAGCAGTTTCCTTCGCATGAGCCTCCTTCTGACCATGCTCTGGACAATGCGCTTCGTCTGGCTTGAAGCGGGATTTCCTTCGACCCTTGTGGGCGGATGGCTATTTGATCCGACCCACTTTGCTTCTCCGTTTGGAGGCGGCATTGCTTCTTCCCTGGGTGAAGTGTTCCTGAGCGTTTTGGCCCTGCTCTTCTCCGTTATCATTGTTGCGAGAGAACTCGGACCTGTGGAATTCAAGAGCAAGTTGGAGGGTCCAACTATCCCTCGGTTTACGGTCTTCATTATATCGGCGTTTGCCGTCAGCTTCGGATTAAACGTGGTGTTCAGGGCGTACGGAGCCACGCTCCATAGCTTTGTGTACGATGCGACATTGAAGTTTATCAACCCATCAGAAATCGTACCTCCTGCGCCTGTTGTCCTGATGCACGTGAACGTCCTTCTGGTAACGGTGACCTTGATACTTCTCGTAGCCCTGGTAGTGCGGCAGCTGATGAAATGGTACAAGAATCTCAACAGTTCTCACCGATCCATCGATGCCTTCGCTGTTGTTTCGGCCGTGTACATCGCGGCAGCCATCTTGTTCCGATACGTTGACGGGAGTCCACAAGTTCAATGGCACATTCCCTTCCTGGCGCTCGGTGCATCGGCAGTTCTTGTCTGGGTGAACGCCGAGCGGTGGCGGACCCCGTCCGGCATCGCCTTTATCTTCATTTTCTCCTTTGTCATGTCCACGCCGGTTCTCGACTCAAAGATCCACGACAAAGAGGAGGACAATCTCCGCCTCTATGCCAGTGAGCTCACACAACCGGTGGATGCATGGTTGTCATTTGTGACGAATGAGAGTTTTCGTTCTGCCAGAGAAGCGTTTCTGCAACTGCAGGTGGATCAACCGGGCGGGCAGATCGCCTTTCCGTTGTGGGCGCGAACACTGATGAGCAGTGAAGGGTATAACTCGACCTTCGTATTGTACGATGACAGCGGAGTGGAGGTGGATCGATTTGCCGTGGGAATGACGTCGTATGAGCAGTCGGAACTCCTTCGACGACTCTTCGACGTCGACGAAGAGGTCCTGAACGTTGTCGAGAGGCGCGTGCCCGGGGGTCTTATCAAGTACTATGGCGTGTGGGGATCTGTTCGCGATTCTTCGGACAGACCGATTGCTTTCCTGTCGCTCATTCTTGCCGCAAGCGACCAGGCGCTGTTTCGCGGGGAAGCTCCTGAACCCCTGCGCTCGTTTGAGCGCGAGGAATTCGGAAGGCTCCACCAGTCCGTGTTTATTTCTGAATTCCAGGACGGGAAACTCGTCGCTTCAAGCGATGCGAACAGATACGCCGGCACGTCACTTCCTCCCGAGGTGAAGTTCGCGTTTGAGGGTGGCAACACTCACGACCTGAAGGTTCTCGAAGAGATTCAAGACAGGCAATTTGAGACCCTGTATGTCCGTGATCATTCCAGGGCGGGAAGGGTGATCGCCATCAGCATCCAGGAGGTCGGACTGCGGTGGCACTTGTTCAATCTTGTCAAGGTGGCCGTACTGTATGCGGTACTTCTTGCACTTGCCTGCGGGTTTGTCGTTGCCATTCAATGGGCGCACTATCGATCGATGATCACCGGTTTCCGGGGGCGGCTTGTCCTGGCTTTTTTGGTGGTGGCGATTGTCCCGCTTATTTTGTTTGGCTACTATAACAGAGAGTTTGCCAGGGAGCGACTGGCTGTGAATATTACAAATCGCCTCAAAGAAGACCTGGATCTGATCGCACGCCGGATTCTTACCGCAATGGAAGATGAAGAGGATGTCGGCCGCGGTCTCAACGATGACTTCTGCGAAACGGTCGCGGCGGAGTTTGGCGTCGATTTCTCGATCTATCGTAGAACGGAAATACTTACCAGTAGTCGACCCGAACTGTATTCGTCGGGGCTGGTCGATGCGCGTCTTCCCGGTGACGTGTTTGCGAAAATCGTTGTTGCGGGACTCGGATATACGGAAACAATGGAGTCCATCGGAGACGTCGGATATGCGGTGGGGTTCAGGCCCCTCGTGATGGAAGGCCGTACGCTGGGTGTGCTAGCTGTCCCGGCGCTCTACCGTCAAACCGAGCTTGAAGCCGAGGTGGCAGAGAGGAATGCTTCCACACTGGCCATATACGGCGTGCTCGTTCTGCTCACCGGAATTGTCGGAGTTGCCCTTGCCAATCAACTCTCTCAACCCGTTCGGGATTTAACCCGCGCCGCGAGCGATGTAGGCGAAGGGAATCTCGATGCCCGGGTGACTGCAGGAGGATCGGGAGAAATTCGCGAACTCGTCACAACGTTTAATGAAATGGTGGCTGAGTTGAAAAGGAGCCGTGAGGAACTTCGGCAGGGAGAACGCGAGCGGGCATGGAAAGAAATGGCAAAACAGGTTGCACACGAGATCAAGAACCCTTTGACGCCAATGAAACTCCTTGTTCAGCATCTCCGTCAGGCTTTCAAGGATAAGGCGGCCAACCGCGAGACTCTTGTGGATGAGATTACGCAAACGTTGACGGAGCAAATTAACACTCTCGCCCGCATCGCCTCTGAGTTTTCGAACTTTGCCAGAATGCCCGAGCGCATGTTTGAACGAGTGGACGTGCATCAACTCCTGCGAGAAGCGATTCAGCTGTTCGGCGAAGTCAAGGGAATTGAGATTCAGACGGATTTTTGCGATATTGCACCTTCATTAATCGCCGACCGCGAAGAATTGCGCAGGGTGTGCATTAATATCATCCGCAATGCTATTCAGGCGATGGATGAGCGCGGGCAGATTGTTATTGGAACCGAGATTCGGGGCCACCGTTGCATCATCTCGTTCGCGGATAGCGGACCTGGAATTCCCCCCGAGCTGCAAAGTCGGGTCTTCGAACCGAATTTCTCCACGAAAACGGATGGCATGGGGCTTGGGCTCGCCATGGCGCGCAAAGTCATTGAGGATTTGAACGGAGTAATATCATTGGAAAGCACGGTGGGTAAAGGTACGACAGTCATCGTTGCCCTTCCGATGACGGCGGGTACGCATGGATGAACTGTTTGTTGTTCGATCTGCGCTTCTCGAGAAATCAGCGCAATTCCGTTGTGGCGTGAGCACGCGAAGGGGAGCCAGGAGCGGATCCTCGTTCGGAATGAACATGAGCTATAGTGTCGGGGATCTGCCGGAAGACGTCAATGAAAATCGTCAGCGTTTTCTCTCAGCGGTGGATGCCGAGCCGGATCGTCTTGTGATTCCGGGACAATGCCATTCTGATCACGTTGCAATGGCAACGATTCCCGGCCGGTTTGAGGCGACGGACGCCCTCATGACGATTACTCCCAACGTTTGGCTGACGATCACTGTTGCTGATTGCACGCCGGTGTTTCTTGCGGATCCCGTTCGAAGTGCAGTCGCCGCGATTCACGCAGGTTGGCGAGGATCGGCGGAATCGATTGCTGCGAAAACCGTTGAACGAATGAAAGCGGAATTCGGAACTGAGCCGCAAAATCTGGTTGCCTTTATCGGGCCTTCGGCCGGAGTCTGTTGTTATGAAGTGGGTGATGATGTGAGGAGCCGGTTTGATTCTTCCGTACTGCAAGTGAGGAACGGGAAGCAATACCTTGATCTGAAACTCGACAATGCACGTCAGCTGATGGGTGCGGGCATCCCGAATGGGAACATCGACATCAGCCCGCTGTGCACGATCTGTAATCCCGAACTTCTGCATTCCTATCGAAGAGATAAAGATCGGTCTGGAAGGATGATGGGAGTTATAGGGATTGTTGGGGAAGGCTAGACTTCGACATTCGAAATTGGATGTTCGCCCGCCCCTTTCAAGCATTAATTGGGCCGGGGACATTGGATATTTCTTTTGAATAGCTTATCCACAAAAATGTCCAATGTCGAACGTCGAACGTCTAATGTCGAATTGTGAACTATGACTACGCGGAAATTTATCAATCATCCGAAATTCAATATTGCTTAATCCACTGACCTGAGCGAGTCCTGCTGCTTCTG
This sequence comes from Bacteroidota bacterium, assembly GCA_040901865.1. Classification (GTDB taxonomy): domain Bacteria; phylum Bacteroidota; class Ignavibacteria; order UBA10030; family UBA10030; genus JBBDYD01. Next base: position 31,254 of record JBBDYD010000088.1, read on the forward strand.
CAGGACGAGTCGAAGGGCTGACCTCTGACCTCTGACTTCTGATCTCTGATTATGTGTGGCATCGTAGGATACATAGGAAAAAGAAACAGCATCCCGATCCTGATCGAGGGTCTTCGCAGGCTTGAATACCGCGGATATGACTCCGCCGGTATCGCTGCTCTTTCCAACGGGACCATCGAGATTCGCAAGAAGGCGGGGAAGGTTTCTGATTTGGAAGCCCTCTGGAATGGAAAGCCGTTTTCATCGCAGGTGGCCATCGGCCACACGCGGTGGGCAACGCATGGAGAGCCAAATGACGTCAACGCTCATCCCCATCTCGATTGTCACGGCCGGCTTGCGGTGATCCATAACGGTGTCATTGAGAACTATCAGGCCTTGCGAAAGGGGCTGATGGCCTCCGGGCACGTGTTCAAATCGGAAACAGATACCGAGGTTATCGTCCACCTTGTTGAAGAGATTCGAAAGGATGTTAAAGATCTCGGCGACGCTGTTCGGCTTGCGCTTCTCCAATTGGAGGGAACGTATGGCCTTGTTATCCTCAGTGCAGACGACCCTGACAAACTTGTGGTGGCAAGAAAGGGAAGCCCGCTCGTCATCGGATATGGAGAAGGGGAGACTCTCATCGCTTCCGACGCCTCAGCACTCGTGGAGCACACCCGAACCGTCACATATCTTGAAGACGGACAGATGGCGGTTGTGAGAAGAGATGGCGTTTCGATAAAGACTCTCGATGATGCGGAGATTCCAAAATCGGTCGAGCATGTTTCATTCAATCTTGAGCAAATTGAAAAGGGGGGATATGACCATTTCATGCTCAAGGAGATTCACGAGCAGCCTGAGACGATTCGTAACGGAATGCGGGGACGGTTGTTCCCGGCAACGGCTACAGTGAAATTGGGCGGACTTCAGCCGGTCGAGAATCAATTGCGGGATGCGAAAAGAATTATCCTTGTCGGTTGCGGAACATCCTGGCATGCCGGCCTCGTGGCCGAATACATGCTTGAACAGATTGCGAAGGTCCCGACGGAGGTTGAATACGCCTCGGAGTTTCGCTACAGGAATCCTGTTCTGAACAAAGGCGACATTGTTTTTCTCATCAGCCAGAGCGGAGAAACCGCCGATACGCTCGCTGCCCTTCGGGAAGCAAAGCAAAAGGGGGCCACAGTTCTTGGAATTGTCAATGTTGTCGGAAGCACCATTGCCCGCGAAACCGACGGGGGCGTGTATGTTCATGCGGGTCCTGAGATTGGCGTTGCATCCACAAAGGCCTTCACATCGCAACTGACGGCCCTTGCGCTGATCACATTAATGATAGCGAGGTCCAGAGGAATGCCTGCGAGCGAGGCCGCTGTAATAGCCCGGGAGCTCGATGCGATTCCTGAGAAAGTCCGATTGATCCTGAATACAGCGCCGGCGGTTAAGAAGATCGCCGAGGAGTTCAAGAATGCCGACCATTTCCTCTACCTTGGCCGCGGCGCCAACTTCCCGGTTGCTCTGGAAGGCGCCCTGAAACTCAAAGAAATCTCGTACATCCACGCTGAAGGATACCCGGCGGCGGAAATGAAGCACGGCCCCATTGCGTTGATTGATCAGAACATGCCGGTGGTAGTCATAGCTCCGAAAGATGCGATCTACGAAAAGGTTATCAGCAATATCCAGGAAGTAAAAGCGCGCAAGGGACGCATCATTGCGGTGGCGAATGAAGATGATCATGAAATTGATGCGATGGCAGAATTTGTGATTCGTGTCCCGAGGACGTACGGATTCTTCGGCCCGATCCTGAATGTCATTCCGCTTCAGCTGCTTTCGTACTACATTGCCGTCGCGCGCGGAACAAACGTGGATCAGCCGAGGAATCTTGCAAAGAGTGTAACGGTGGAATAGGGGAGGTTGAAATTCGAAATTTCAATATCTAAATCCAAAACAATATCAAAGCACTAACTGTGAGTTGATCATTTTGAATTTAGAATTTTGGTTTTGTTTGTGATTTAGATATTAGAATCTCGTATTTATCCCGTTTCTTCATTGATTTTACCCCAATTTATAGTATTTTAAACCACACATTGAACCGAAAGAAACGCCGTGAACACTGATCTCCGTTTCAAAAAGACAGACTGGGCCCTCATTTTAGGTGCCTCCAGCGGATTTGGTGGAGCGACCGCTGTTGAATTGGCCAGACACGGAATGAACGTCTGTGGTGTTCATTTTGACAGGGCTGCAACGATTCCCAATGCCGAACGCATTCAGAAAGAAATCGAGTCCTTTGGATCCAAGGCGCTCTTCTTCAATGTCAATGCGGTTGATGATCAGAAGCGGACGGAGGTTCTCGATACTCTGAAGAAGGAGCTAGAGGGATCACCCGGTTCGTATGTGCGCGTACTCATGCATTCGCTTGCCTTTGGAACGCTGAAATCCTACATCGCACCGAAGCCGGCAGACATGATGACGAAAGCCCAGGTCGAAATGACCATGGACGTCATGGCAAATTCGGTTATCTACTGGACGCAAGGGGCTTTTACCCGCGGCATGTTGAAAAAGGGATCGCGGATTTACGGAATGACGAGCTCGGGAGGGCAGTCGCAGTTGCCAAGTTATGGGGCGGTTTCCGCAGCAAAGGCGGCTTTGCAGTCGCATCTGCGCCAACTGAATATGGAACTGGCGATGGACGGCATAACAGCAATGGCAGTCATGGCGGGTGTTACGCACACTCCTGCGCAGCAAAAAATTGCGCATGCAGATACGATGCTCGATGTCGCAAAAGCCAAGAATCCGCACAATCGTCTGACAGTCCCTCAGGACATTGCAAAAGCTATCGTACTCTTGACGCATGAGTACGGAGATTTCATCGGAGGCAACGTTGTTTCCATTGACGGCGGAGAAGAGTCGGTGGCGTTCGTTGGGCAGAAGAACGTGCGGGATATGGGATAGCACACTCATCCCCCGACCCCTTCTCTCAGAGAGAGAAGGGGAGATTGGGCAATTGACTTTTCTCTGATTGTTCGCTAATTTTCTAAAGTGCGGAGCGGTTTTCCGCACTTATTTTTTACAGAGGTGTGTGTCGGGACTCCGTCCCGACCGCAAGGTAGCGGGATC
>JBBDYD010000089.1:0-32200 GCA_040901865.1 Bacteroidota bacterium
GACCTCTGCTCTACGGTACAACCCGTGAGTTTCTCAAACATTTCGGGCTTAACGAAATAACCGACCTCCCCAGACCCCGGGAGATTGAAGAGATCCTTGGCGAAAGTCAATTTGAAACAGAGCGCCGGATGCTCGAAGCCCAGTCAGGCGCCGATCAAATGAAGAAGGATGAAGAGGACTTCAAATCACGGTTGCCGCACATTCCGAGGAAAAAGTCCGAACTGGATGAGGAAGTTCATATCATCCCGAAAACCAGGACCCGCAGACTGAACCTCAGGGCGAAAGAAGAGGAGCCGGCTTCTGATGGACCGATCCCGGTCCCCGAATCTGATCCGCCCGCTGTGGAGGACGATGCGTTGCTCTCTGTTGTGGTTCAGGAAGAGGAACCTCAGTTGATTGAGCCGCCTCCCATTGACCTCGCCGGGTCCAGAGGGTTAAGCGAGCCGCCCGCTGATGTAATGCCGGAGCCTCCTCAAGGCGAGGGAGAAGTGCCGGAAGAAATTCCCGAAGACATACAGGAGAGTTTTCCTTCGGGTGACTATTCCTCCCGTGACGAACAAATGATTTCAAGTGAAGGACCTCCACTGACTTCAAGTGAATCTCTGGAATTGCGTGAGATCGCTCCCGAGATTGCCGACCCCGATCTGCCGGTGAACGCAGTACTTTCATCCACCCCATCATTCCCCCCCAATGAGCCTGAGGATACTCAGCCTCGGAGATCGCCATGGACCAGCTGGAAAGCAAAGATACAGACGTTTATCAGGAAACTCTTCGGCTAAATCGGTATCTTGCTCTGGCCGGGGTTGGCTCCCGCCGCAAAAATGACGAGCTCATTCTGTCCGGCGTCGTTAAGATCAACAATCGCGTTGTCACGAAGCTTGGAACAATAGTCAATGTGGCTCGCGATCGGGTGTCGGTAAACGGCAATCCGGTCGAGATTGTCCACAAGTATCTGTACATCCTCTTCAACAAGCCCAAAGATTGCATCACGACCCTCAGCGACGAAAAAGGGAGAACGACAATCTTGAGCTATGTCCGCATCCGGCAACGTGTTTTTCCCGTTGGCAGACTCGACCGCGATACCGTCGGAGTACTTCTTCTGACCAACGATGGCGACCTTGCACACAGGTTAACGCACCCAAGTTCCGAGATCGAAAAGGTCTACCGCGCAGGCATTGATAAGGGCTTTCCGGAGGACCACCTTCGAAAGATCCTGAAGGGTGTCCGACTCGAAGACGGCCCCGCACGGGCGGGGCGCGCGGCGATTGTCCCCGGATCGAGGCGGAAAGAAGTGCTCGTGAGTGTGGTGGAAGGACGCAACCATCTTGTCAAAAGGATGTTCGAATCGCTGGGATATGACGTCAAAAAACTCGAGCGGGTGAGCTTCGCAGGATTGACAGCCGAGGGAGTCGCCCGAGGCCAATGGCGATTTCTCCACAGAAACGAAGTCCAATACCTCAAAGCCTTTCAGGCGAAACCGAAACGGACAAAATGACTGATTCAAAAAACACTCACAGCCCCCGAAGCGAGGAAGCCGGACCAGAAGACCTGAATGTTTTGATGGTCCGTCGGCGCCAGGAACTGGTAGAGCTCAGAAAAGCGGGAATCGATCCTTATCCGGTCGAATTTGATCGGAAGAATTTTTCGCGGGAGATCCTCGCGTCGTTTTCCGATGACGCCCCTCCCCGGGAAGTATGTCTTGCAGGCCGCATCATGACGATTCGCAGAATGGGAAAGGCCTCCTTCTTCCACGTGCAGGATTCGCAGGGCCGGATCCAGGTATACCTGAAAAAGGACGATCTGGGGGAAATGTATGACTCGTTTAAGCTGATGGACATCGGCGATATCATCGGTGTCACGGGCTTTGTCTTCAGAACGAAGACGGGTGAAGTGTCGATCCACGCACAGTCTGTCGCCCTTCTTGCGAAATCCTTGCGCCCGCTTCCAATCGCCAAGGAAAAAACCGATGAACACGGGAACAAGGTTGTCTTCGATCCATTCTCGGACAAAGAACTGCGCTATCGTCAGCGGTATGTTGATCTGGCGGTTAATCCTGATGTACGGGAGGTGTTCGTCAAGCGCGCAAAGATTCTTCAGACCATCAGGCACTTTCTTGACGGCCAGGGCTATTTGGAAGTGGAGACCCCCATCCTCCAGCCGGTGTACGGCGGCGCGTCGGCACGTCCATTCATCACCCACCATAACGCGCTCGACATCGATCTCTATCTTAGAATTGCCGATGAATTGTACCTGAAGCGGCTCATTGTCGGCGGGTACGATGGAGTATATGAAATCGGAAAGGATTTTCGTAACGAGGGCATGGGCCGCGCGCATAATCCGGAATTCACAATGCTGGAGTTGTACGTGGCGTATAAAGAGTATCGATGGATGATGGATCTGGTGGAGGAGATGATTGCACGAGTGTGCGTTTCTGTCAACGGAGAACTTTCATTGCAGGCCGGCAAGCAGCCGATCGATCTTTCGCGGCCGTGGAAACGAATCACGATGTTTGAAGCGATACGGGAACATACAGGTCACGATCTGCGGGGCAAAGGTGAGGCAGAACTTCGGGCGACCGCAAAGGCTCTCCATGTGGAACTCGAGCCATCAGCCGGTCCCGGTGCGATCATCGACGAAATCTTTGGCTCCCGCGTCGAACCTCACCTGGTCAATCCGACCTTCATTACAGATTATCCCCTCGAGATGTCGCCGCTTGCCAAGAAACACCGCTCAGAGAAAGGTCTGGTTGAACGCTTCGAGCTGATTATCAACGGACAGGAAATCTGCAATGCGTTTTCTGAATTGAACGATCCACTCGACCAACGCGAGCGGTTTGAAGAGCAGGCAACGCTGCGGTCGCGGGGCGACGAAGAAGCACAAGTTCTTGATGAGGATTACCTTCGCGCTCTTGAGTACGGCATGCCCCCGACGGCCGGGATGGGAATCGGAATTGACCGGCTTACGATGCTGATGACCGGCAAGGACTCCATCCGGGACGTGCTTCTTTTTCCCCAGATGAAGCCCGAGAAATGACGAGGGAACTTCCACGTCACGCAGCTTCTGTGGGCGCAGGGATCCTTCTTGCGATTCTCACCGCAGGGCCGATTTGCAATGAAACTCTCCCCCCGTATGCAGATCCCCGGGATGCTCTCGCAGGAAAAATTCAAGGCGCTTACGTTCTGACGGATTCCGACAATTCGGTGAAGGTCTTTCTGGATGTTACGAACCGATATGATGAGACTCTGGAAGGAAACGCTGTTCTTTTGGGTGAAGTGGAGATCAGCCTGTTGAGTAACCCGGCCTTTGCGAAGACATTCATGATAACGGCTTCAAACCTTCTTACGACGGGCAAGTACAATCCGACAGCTGGTACCATTAGAATTGACCCGGGGGAAACCATTCGGTTCGGGGTGAGTTGGAATCTGGTGGACGACAACGGCGTCGATTTGCGCGACTCGGTTTTTCAATACTGGGTCGATCCGGAATGCCCCACCGGGGGTCCACCGGCATCCACAGGGCCGCGGTGCGTCGCTGAAGAAGAGCGCTTTGTGATTCGCGGCTCAGTCGATATCTTCAACCAAACCGGGCCTGTGCCGGCCGGACCAGAGCCGTTCATTCTCTGTCATGTGGACAAATTTGTATCCGGACAATTCTGCCCGCTGATCGATTACGGAAACCCATGCTCAAAGCGTGCTGTTACCGGTCCAACAGGTCAACGGTGCTCAAAAAATGTACCAGAGTGATGCTATAAAAGATCTGGCATGAGGGTATTGTGTATTGCGACATTGCTGGCAGCACTGTTTGACACTGCCTTCGCCCACGTTTTTGGAACTCACGGGATCCTTGAGGGGCGCGTCGTCGAGAAGGGAACAGGCGAGCCGCTTGTTGCTGTAAATGTGTTCGTCCAAGAGACGAATTATGGAGGAGCATCGGACGCGGAAGGATATTACCAGATCAATAATATCCGTGCCGGAGTGTATGATGTTCGCTTCAGCATCGTTGGGTACAAAACCGTGATCATGCGAAAAGTCACCGTTCTGCCGGACCTGAGAACGCGCATTGATATTCAGATGGAGCCGTCGGCCATTGAAATGGAAACGGTTGAGGTCATAGCGCAGAAGCCGCTGATTCAAAAGGACCTGGCCGCGACGTCATATTCATTCGGTCAGCTGAAGATTGAGAGACTTCCGGTGTCATCGTTTCGCGAGATGATCGTCCTTCAGCCCGGAACAACGCTTGAGGGAAATGTTCGAGGCGGAAAAACAACAGAGGTGTTGTACATGGTGGATGGCCTGGCGGTCCAGGACGTCATTGCCGGAGGGCTTGGTGCGAATCTGCCGCGAAGTGCCATCACAGGAATGACAGTCACCACCGGCGGATTTGAACCCGAATATGGCAACGCGATGTCAGGTGTAGTGAATGTGATCACCAAAGCGGGTACGAACGAGGCAACGCTGGCCGCAAGGGTTGAACGCGATGGCTGGTTCCCCGAGGCCTGGAACAAACAGCAGGATCGTTTGATCGACCTCGAATTCAGCGCAGGCGGGCCCATCGTGCGCGACAGGCTGTTCTATTTCACGGCAAACACAGCCATCATGACCGACACGCGGTGGTGGCAGGACTTCGAAAAATTCTTTGAGTCGCCTGTGAGCCGGGAGTTCTCCGGCTTTGGCAAGCTGGAAGGAGTTGTGGATCGCGCCGTCCGGGTGTCTATTCAGAGTTTCTATTCAATCCGGGATTGGCACGATTACGAGTTCAGTTGGCGGTTCAACTTGGGCGGACTTCCACCCCGCAGCAGGCACGCTTATCGCATTGCCGGCACACTGTCTCACACGCTCTCCGATAAGTCATTTTACACGGTGACGGGAAGCATCTACTCCCTTCGTTCGCGAATCGGCGAGGGGGCGAAGGAAAGCCTCACCCTGGAGCCATATGAGTACGACTTCTTCCTCCGGTATGTCGTGAACGGAACGCGCAACTGGTGGGCGGACACGAAGCAAATGATCTACACGGCCAAGGGAGACCTCACCCACCATATCGAGCGGATGCATCTGGTAAAGTTCGGATTCGAAGTCAACCAGTACGACATCAGCTCCGATCTGGTTAAGTATGAACCGCAGACAACGTATTTTGGAAAACCTATTACGACAGCACCATTACTCAGCTTTTCGAACAGATACAATTATCAGCCTGTGACCGCGAGTGCCTATGTTCAGGATAAGGTCGAACTCGTGAGAGACGGTTCCAATATCAGCTTTGGGGTCCGGTGGGATTTCTTCGACCCGGAGGCCCATCGTCCCGTGGTAGAGTTCGTTCCGGTTGTCGGCGGAGATTACCGTTCAGATCTTGTGAGGTTGGAACGATCGAGGAAAAAGTCACAGTGGAGTCCCCGGTTTTCCGCCGCACTCCCCGTCAGTCTCACCAGCTTCTTTTTTGTCAATTTTGGACACTACTTTCAATTGCCCCTGTTTGACTACCTCTACTCAGGGATCAACCCGTCTCAGCTCCGCGGGGGATCGCGAAGCGTGCTGACGGGGAACCCGGACCTTGAACCGGAACGGGTTGTCGCATGGGAAATGGGATTCAAATATGGCCTCAATCCGAACGTTGTCGCGTCGTTTACCTTCTTCCGCAAGAGTTTCAAAAATCAGATCGATTCGAAAACCCTCATAGCTTTCGACAGCAAATCAGCCGGCGACTTTGGGTTTGCATCCTATGTCAATAATGCCCAGGCCAGTTCCTCGGGATTCGAAGTCGTTCTGAGCAGGGAGCACGACGACAGACTCTCGGGCTCGGTCTCGTATTCGTACATGACCACGGAAGGCGTGAGTGAATCGGCGGCGCAGGGAATTCAGTATGCTCAATGGGGATTTGACGTGGTGGCGAGGGAATTTCCGCTCAGCTGGGATCAGCGGCATACGATCAAGGCCGATGGAGAGTTCAAGCTTCCGGGTGGGATTCAGTCAAATTTTGTCATTCTGTACAATTCCCCCCGCCCCTACACGTACTACCCGACACGAGACGGATTGACACCCCTTGACCCCAACAAAGTCTTCATTCCAAACAATCGGCGGATGAAGGATGTGCTGATGGTCAATGCGAAGCTCTCAAAAGAGTTCGTTGTTGGGGATGCGAGCCAGTACAAGTTTTTGTTGTTTGTCGATATCCGGAACCTCCTGAATGGCAGGAACGTGCGCTGGATTGATTCCAGCGGGAGGATTGGCGGCGAGCTTGACGATCCGGGGGCGTATTACGATCCTCGTCGCATCCGGTTCGGGGTCCGCGCGGATTTCTAAACCCGCGGTCCTGTTGTACCGCAACCCCGGGGACACAAAGCCCCGAGCCGGCTTCGGCCAAGCGGCTGGTGCAGCGTTCGGGATCACATTGCGATTCATGAGAATTTCTTGCTTCGGTTACCCCCTATGAAAACAATCAATCTGGTTCTCGGTACACATAATCACCAGCCGGTCGGCAATTTCGAATCTGTCTTTTCCCATGCATGCGAATTCTCCTACCAGCCGTTTCTTGATCTCCTGGAACAGTATCCGAAAGTAAAGTTTGCTCAACATTACTCCGGCATTCTCCTGGAGTGGTTTCGGAAAAACAGGCCCGGACTCCTTGGACAGCTCCGCAGAATGGTACGGAGCGGCCAGATCGAAGTTATGGGAGGGGCCTATTACGAAGCGATTCTCGCGGTGGTTCCGGATCACGACAGGAGCGAACAACTCGAGCGCCTTTCAAAAGTGATTCGCCGGGAATTCGGAACTCCACCGACCGGAATGTGGCTTGCCGAGCGTGTATGGGAACAGCACGTGACAAAATCCATCGCTGAGGCTGGCCTTCGCTACGTGATTGTTGACGATTCGCATTTCAAATATGCCGGCATCGATGAGCATGACTTGCTCGGCTACTATCTCACGGAGGAGCAAGGGCGGACCGTATGCGTTTTCCCCGTAAGCAAGATACTGCGATACACGGTCCCCTTTCAACCTGTGCACGCAACCATTGACTACCTGAGGTCCATTGCAACCGAAGATGGAAAGCGGATTGCAGTGTTCGCCGATGACGGCGAGAAGTTCGGAGTGTGGCCAAAAACGTTCGACCATGTTTATACGGCGGGGTGGCTCAAGGACTTCTTTCAGGCCCTTTCAGATAACTCGGAATGGATCAGGATCCTTCACTATCATGAGGCTATCGAGCAACTTCCTCCGGCCGGAAGAATCTATTTGCCAAACGCCTCGTATTCAGAGATGATGCACTGGGCCCTCCCTGTACGCTTTGGTGCATTGTACGAGGAATTCGAGGTATATTTGAAAGAGCACGGCCTTCTCCAGAGATTCGAGGCGCTGGTCAAGGGTGGCTTCTGGAGGTCCTTTTTTGTGAAATACCCCGAAGCCAACAACATGCATAAGAAAATGACCAGGGTTTCGGAGCGTGCGGGCAGATTGAAGAGGCGGGGGAAAAAGATACCTGAAGGAACGATGAGCAGGATTCTCGCCTCTCAATGCAATGATGCGTATTGGCACGGAGTGTTTGGCGGATTGTACCTCCCTGTCCTCCGGTATCCCGTCTATCATAATCTCATTGGGGCGGAATCCGACCTCGACCGGATCGAAAAAAAACGAACGGCCTCGGTTGAGACGTGCGATTTTGATTGCGACGGACATCCGGAAATTCTCGTTGAAACGCCCAAGTTGAATTGTTACCTGAAACCGGATCTTGGCGGATTCGTGTTCGAGCTTGATTTTAAATCGATTTCGCTCAATGTACTCGACATTGTTTCGCGGCGAAAAGAGAGTTATCATGAGAAACTGGCCGCCGCGACGAGGGAACGGGGAAGCGATAATATTTCCAGCATTCATGACCTGGTGGGCGTAAAAGAGACGGGGCTTGAACAGCACTTGGTGGATGACTGGTATCGACATGGCTCCCTGATAGACCATTTCTTCGGCTCGCGAACTACCTTGGACGATGTCTGGCGGTGCAAATATGATGAAGAGGGGGATTTTGTTAATCAGCCGTACTCGTGGGAAACGGAAAAGAAGCGCGAAGTGGTTACCGTTACCTTAAGCAAGGACGGGGCGATCCAGAGAGATGGGAAATCCCACCGTATCAGCGTTCGGAAGACAGTGCGGATTGAAGCTGAAGAGAATGGGATTGATATTGAGTATAGGGTCCTTAATCGAGAAGACAATCCGATCGATCTTTGGTTTGGCGTTGAGTTTAATGTGGGCCTGCAGGCCGGCGACATGCCTGACCGATCCTACTATGTCCCCGGGCGCATCATTGACGACCCGCAGCTGCGCAGCAAGGGAGAGATCGCGGACACGTCCGTTGTGGGATTACGCGACGAATGGCTTGGGGCAGATGTGCAGATTGATGTTGGAACTCCAACGACGTTTTGGCGGTTTCCACTGGAGACAGTCTCTATGTCAGAATCAGGGTTTGAAAGAATTTTTCAGAGTTCTGTTGTTATTCCCCATTGGAGATTTCGATTGGATAAGGAATGGCACTGCGCCATAACCCACAAGTTTCGTGCGATGAAGAACAAAGGAAGGCAAACATGAAAAAACGATTCTCGGGAATTACCGTTACCGCCCTTGTTATGGTAAGTCTGTTTGCAGGGATGGGTATTAACGAACTTGTTTCGGGAGATGACATCTACGCCCAATTGAACAAGTTCAAGGATATTCTGATTTTGACGGAAAAGAATTATTTGGAGGAAGTCGACACCAAGGAACTGACCGAGGCCGCGATTACCGGCCTGCTCGATAAGCTTGACCCTCATTCCGTGTACATAGCCCCGAAGAATTTTGAGAGGGTGACGGAAGAATTCAAGGGAAAATACGAGGGGATCGGTATCTCGTTCCGCATTCTCAATGATACGATTACCGTTCTCGAGCCAATCGGAGGCGGTCCGTCTGCACGTCTTGGTATTCTCTCAAACGACCGGATCGTGAAGATCAACGACCAATCCGCCGTTGGGTTCAATGAAACTCAGGTTCAGCAGAACCTGCGCGGACAAAAAGGGACCCGGGTCACGGTGACCATTGTGAGGCCGGGGGTGGGAGAACCCATGGTTTTTGACATTACCCGGGATGAAATCTCGCTGGCAAGTCTGGATGCTGCGTTCATGGTGACGGATGAAGTCGGATATATTCAATCGACAAAGTTCAATGAACAGACCTTCACAGAAATGAACCGAAGCCTCCAGGACCTCAAGTCGAAGGGGATGAAAAAGCTGATCCTCGATTTGCGATGGAACCCGGGGGGATACCTCGATCAGGCGGTCAAGATGGCCGACATGTTCCTCGATGGTGGAACAAAGGACGCCCCGAAGAGGATAGTCTATACAAAAGCGCGGCGGTCGGAATTTGACGAGACCTTCTTTGCGAAAACCGGCGATCCGTACGAAGGATTGCCGGTCATCGTGCTGATCAGCAATCATTCGGCCAGCGCGAGCGAGATTGTCGCCGGTGCTATTCAGGATTGGGATCGCGGGTTGGTAATTGGCGAAACCAGCTTCGGGAAGGGACTGGTTCAGAGACAATGGCCCCTGTCCGACGGGTCCGCACTCCGGCTCACCATTGCCCGCTACTATACGCCCACAGGGAGGTTGATCCAGCGTGAATATGAGGGAAGAAACCGTGCAGAGTATCAACGCGAGGCCTTTGAGCGGAATGAAGAGGAAGGCCGTAATGAGGACCATTCGCTGAGTCCGCAAGATACCGCTCGCCCCGTATTCAAAACGTCGGGTGGAAGAGTCGTTTATGGAGGCGGGGGCATCACGCCGGATTACGTCGTGAAGGATAACACGCTGACCAACACGACGGCCGACATCAGGCGCAGAGACCTGTTCGTATCCTATGTTTCCACCTACCTGGCAGGGCCTGGGCTTGGCATTCGTTCGACCTATGGCACCGATCTTGGCAGGTTTAAGCGATCATACAAGGTTCCGGACACCGTTTTCAATGAGTTTATCTCCTACGCTGAATCGAAGGGTGCTACGGTGAACAAGGAGGATGTGAAAAAAGACGGGGTGTTTGTCCGCGCCATGCTGAAGGCTTCTATCGCGCGAAGCTTGTGGAATACCGACGCGTGGTTTCAGATCCTGCTCGAAACCGATAAACAGTTCCAAAAAGCCTTGACATTGTTTCCCGAAGCTGAAAAAATTGCGAGGTTAAACTGATCTGAATGATCCATACACTTCTCATGCCGCTGATGCAGCAAGTCGCGGTGGCCATTGTCGCCGCCGGCATGACTGTGGCGGACGGTTCCGTAAGTCGAGGCGCCTCACCTGAGGCGTCTCTTTATTTGTCACAGTCGTCTCCGCGGGTCCTCGAGGTCGGGGAACAGCTCGAGTACAAAGTGAGCTACGCCTTTTTCAACCTGGGAAGAATTATTGTCAGGGTGATCGACAAAGAAGAGCGCAATGGGCGCATTGTCTATCGGACGAAGGCCATCATTGACTCTGCCCCGGGGCTCCCTTTCGTAGACCTGCATATTCGGTTTACCAGCGAATTCGATGAAGAATTGTTTTCCTATCAGTGGATTGCAGAGGACAGCACGGACGATGAAATCGTCATGCGTCGCCTCACGTTTGACTACGAGTACAACCGGGTGTTTGTCGAAAAGGGGAAAAAACAACCGGACGGGTCGTTTCTTATCGAGCAAATCGATACATCGGTCATTAAGGACAAATGTCAGGATGGTTTTTCACTTTTCTATTTTGCCAGGACACACGTCCTGCAGAAGAAGACAATGAATGTCCCGACGTTTATTGAGAAAGAGCAGGTCAACACGTTCTTCGAATTTAGCAATACCGTCGAGGAAGAGGAAATTGATTCTGTCGATTATCCGATCGAGGTTGTTGATTTTGAGGGACGGGCGGATTTTGTCGGCGTGTTTGGCCTGACCGGAGGGTTCCAGGGACGGTTCACCAACGATGAGGCGCGGGTTCCGATCGTTGCATGGATGAACGTGATCCTGGGCAGCATCAGAGTGAAGCTCTTGCGATGGGACAGGCCGGGCTGGACTCTCCCCAAGTATCAGGATCAAGACTGACGATGGTGCATCGGTATAAGGATTTTGTGCCAAAGATTCACCCGAGCGTGTTCATTGCTCCGGGAGCCCACATCATTGGCGATGTGGAAATAGGGGAAGGGTGCAGTGTCTGGTTCAACACGGTCATCAGGGGGGATGTCAACAGCATTCGTATCGGATCCGGCACAAATATCCAGGATGGGTGTATCCTTCACGTGACTCACCAAACGCATCCGTTGAACATTGGCAATGACGTGACAATCGGGCATGGGGCTGTTGTCCACGGCGCAACGCTGGCGGACTGTTGCCTTATCGGCATGGGGGCCAGGGTGCTTGACGGCTCTCAGGTGGGTTCGCGGAGTTTCGTTGCGGCCGGCTCAGTGGTTCTCGAAGGCTTTGAAGTACCTGGAGGCATGCTTGTTGCTGGAGTCCCTGCGAGAATCCGTCGATCCCTCTCTCAGGATGAGCAGGATCGGATCTATCAATCTTCGCAGAACTACAGGAACTATACAAAGAACTATCGGACATAAAGGAGAATCGCGATGCGGCTAAAATTCTGGGGAGTGCGAGGGTCCATTCCGACTCCCGGCAAACATACTGTCCGCTACGGTGGCAACACACCCTGCGCAGAGCTCCGGCTGGACAACGACGAGTTGATTATTCTTGATGCGGGGACGGGAATGCGAAACCTTGGGGACCACTTGATTGCAGCGGGTGAATCCGTTAAAGCATTCATCCTGATCACCCATCCACACTGGGATCATATTCAGGGATTCCCGTTCTTCAAGCCGGCTTTCATTTCAGGCAATGAGCTCACGATCGTCGGCACGGATCGCAAGGATAAGGTTCTCAGTGAAATTATTTCAGAACAAATGAATCGGATTTACTTTCCGGTTCAGTTGCAGGACCTGAAAGCCCGAATCACCTTTGTTCCCGTGAAGGAGGAGCAGGATCTACAGGTCTATGATGCGAAAGCACGGATAATGTTCGTCAATCATCCCGGGTTTACGGTTGGGTATCGGATCGACTACAAGGGAAAATCGCTGGTCTATATCAGCGATAATGAACCGTTCGATCGGTCGGTCGCGCCGTTTCTGTCGAACTTCGAAGAAATTGTCAAAGCAAAGTTTCTTGAGTCCGGTGAGGAACCGAATCAGCGCATATTTGATTTTTGCCAGAATGCTGATGTGCTGATTCATGACGCGACCTATACGCCGGAAGAGTACATCGACCGTGTGGGGTGGGGGCATTCTCATTACCTGTTTACCCTGAGGGTTGCGGCGGAAGCAAACGTAAAACGACTTTACCTCTTTCATCATGATCAGAATCACAGCGACGACAAAGTGGACGATATTCTGAAGAAGTGTAAGAAGGAAGTCAAGAGCCGGGGATACCGTTTTGAGTGCGAAGCGGCAATCGAGAACTCCGAAATCACCATCTAACTTGACAATCAATCCGAACGTGTCTATATTTGTGTCAGGAAAGCTGTAACAGAACAACGTTTGGAAGGAGCGACGAATCACAGACCGGGTCAAGTATTTTTCCAGCAGTGTGCAGCCCCCCGACTCGTACCATGGTATCGACCTGAGGAGATCGGGGATTTTTTATTCTCTGTCACAGGATGCGTAGAGGAATCACCATGAACCTTCAGTTCAAGGATGAAGACGTTGCAAGGATCGAAACCGTACTTGGGGTCGGCGCGAAGAGAATGGGTACTGTGATACGATTCGAACTTCAAAAGGAAGACCAAAACAGGAAGCTGGCGCTGGAGATTTACCAGGACATCGCCATTGGGAAGAAACGCGGGACGCTGGTCTCGGTGTACACGCCCACGGCTCACCTGCAATTACATTTTTGTACAGGATTTGTGGTCAGTGAAATGCTGGGGGAGTTGACGTTTGTCGGCGAAGAGGGCGGAAAAATCAGCGGTTTAACCGTGGAGCGCGAGGGCGGATGCTCATTGTATGCCAATGTTGACCGGGAGATCCTTTCGGGAGATTTTACCACCTTGGGCCCCGAGGTCATGATGTCTGGAATAGCCCTTTCCTTGACGGAACAGGTTCTGCCGGAACAGCCCGACAAGTCACGGAAAAAGACACGAAAGTCCGGGCAAAGGCGTACGGCAAAACGAACGGTGCGATGATCGATGTGGCGCACCAACATCCCGCGAGGAGGTTCCCCCGAAAGGAAACCCTGCGGGCTGTCCTGGCTGTTCTGAGGAAGGAGCGCGGCCCCCGATGGCACCTTTCGGTCGTGTTCACAAACGACAGATACATGCGGCGAATCAACAGAACATTCTTGGGTCACAACGTTGTCACCGACGTGATTGCCTTTCCGCTCCACGACGTAATGAACATCGATGGAGAACTGTATGTCAACCTTGATCAGGCGGCACGGCAGGCAAAAGAGGAAGGGGCCGGGGTAACGGAAGAAGTACGGCGGCTCCTGATCCATGGGACCCTGCACCTTCTTGGTTATCGTGATTCGACAAGGACTCAGCGTGATCGCATGAGGAAACTGGAAGAGAGGTATCTCGCGTTGTTACGGAGACGGTGAAATGTACGAGCGTGTGGTCGAAATAATCATGTTTCTCGTCAACGAGCTGCAATCCAACAAACAGCTCGGTGATGTGGACATATCTGTCCTTGCGAAAAACGGTTATACGCAGAGTGAGATCTCGACCGCATTTTCCTGGTTGTTCGAACGGATGAATGTCGGCCAGACGATGGTGGATGAGACAGAGGCGAATGACGCCTCGCATCGGATTTTGCACGACGTGGAAAAAATGGTCATCAGCCCGGAGGCCTTCGGCTATCTCCTCCAGGCCCGCCAATTCCGGGTTCTCACCAACCGAGATCTCGAAACAATCATCGAGAGGGTGATGGCGGCAGGGTTTTCGAAAGTAGGCGTGCCGGAAATGAAATCGTTTATCGCCGGCATGCTGTTTGACACAGAGAGTCAGCACGGCGCGGGCGGCCGCATTTCCTGGAACAATAACGACACGATTCACTAATGTGGGTGTATGGAAAAATCTCTTATCATCGTTGAGTCACCGGCCAAGGCCAAGACAATCAACAAGTACTTGGGCAAAGAGTACATCGTCGAAGCATCCGTCGGACATATTAAGAATCTCCCGAAGAGCAAGATGAGCATCGACGTCGAAAAGGACTTCGAAGTGATTTATGAGACCATCAGCGGGAAGGAAGACGTCATTGAACGGCTGCGCCAGAAGGCGGAGAAGGCATCAACCGTGTTCATTGCGACAGACCCTGACCGGGAAGGGGAGGCGATTGCCGCCCACATCGCGGACGAAGTCAAGGGTGTGAACAAGAACATCAAACGGGTCCTGTTCCACGAAATTACCGAGACCGGTGTGAAAGAGGCGATGGCCCATCCTCTAAAGATCAACCGCAATCTTGTTATGTCCCAGCAGGCACGGAGGGCGATGGACAGGATTGTGGGATACAAGGTCAGCCCGTTCATTTGGAAAACCGTCTACTACGGGTTGTCTGCCGGGAGAGTGCAATCCGTTGCCCTTCGACTTATCTGTGAACGTGAAGAAGCCGTTCGGAAATTTGTTCCGGAAGAGTACTGGTCTATTACCGCCGAGTTCACGGCTGGAACGGATGAACCGTTCCTTGCGAAACTGACCAAGATAGCAGGATCGGATCCGCGAATCCCCGACGAGACCACCATGAAGGGGTATCTTGCGGATATTCAAAAGCAGAAGTTCGAAGTTTCATCGGTTGATCGGCGCCCTGTAAAGAGAAATCCGTTGCCCCCGTTTATCACCAGTACCCTGCAACAGGAAGCCGCGCGCCGGCTTCGAATCTCCGCAAAGCGGACAATGATGCTGGCCCAGAGGCTCTATGAAGGCGTTGAACTGGGGGAAGAGGGACTCACCGGGTTGATTACCTATATGCGAACTGATTCAACGCGTCTGAGTTCCGAAGCAACAGCGCACGTTCGTGAATATATCTATGAGAACTATGGGAAAGAATATGTTCCCAAGGAGCCGAAGCAGTACAAGAAAGTCAAAGCTTCTCAGGATGCCCATGAAGCGATCAGGCCCACGTCCATCAAGTTCACACCGAAATTCGTCAAGAAACACCTTGACAAGGACCTCTATGCGCTGTACGAGTTGATTTGGAACAGGTTTGTGGCCAGTCAGATGTCCCCTGCCCAATTTGAGCAGATTTCCGTTGATGTTGTCGGGGGCGATTATCTCTTTCGGGCGACGGATCAGCTTCCGGTCTTTCGCGGGTTCCTGCAAGTCTATGACGATGTTGCCGAAGACAACGGCGGCGAAAGCGACGCTGACCCCGTCTCGAAGATCCCACCGAGCGTTGTGGCTGGCCGACATGCACAAATGATGAATCTCCTGCCCCGCCAGCATTTTACGAAACCCCCGGCTCGATACACCGAGAGCAGCCTCGTAAAAGAGTTGGAATCTCTGGGTATCGGAAGACCCAGCACCTACGCCCTTATTGTGAGTACGGTGATCGATCGAAAGTATGTGGAACAGCGTGAGCGAAAACTCTTTGCGTCAGATCTCGGGATGCAGGTGAACAAGCTCCTTGTGGAGTACTTCCCGGAAATTGTCAATGTGACCTTTACGGCGAGGATGGAAGAGGAGCTTGATACAATAGCCTCAGGGAAGGTGGAGTATGTCAAAGTCATGAAGGATTTTTACGATCCGTTTATTCATGCTTTTGACAAAGTCGACAAGATCGCGTCAACAATCAAGAAGTCGCTTCAGGAGAAAACAAACGAGCCCTGCGATGTTTGCGGTAAGCCCATGATCATCAAATGGGGACGCAACGGGCGCTTCATGGCCTGCACGGGATATCCGGGCTGCAAGAACACCAAGCCGCTTCCGGAAGACCGGGAAAAACATCTCCATCTCGTGGGCATGACCTGCGAGCTGTGTGCCGGAGACATGGTGGTCAAGGCCGGGAGATTCGGTACATTCCTTGGATGCTCGAATTACCCTACATGCAAGAATACCAAGCCGATGACCACCGGGGTGAAATGTCCCAGGTGCAAGGACGGGGATCTGATTGAACGAAAGACGAAGAAGCGGGGACGAATGTTCTACGGATGCTCACGGTATCCCGATTGTGATTTCGCATCATGGGACAAACCGGTCGGCGAACCATGCACGAATTGTAAGAACCCCTATATGGTGATAAAATACTCCCAGGCCAAAGGGGAGTACCTTAAGTGCCCGGAGTGTAAGGAGGAGTTTGTGCGGGAAGAAATCGCTGCAAGCGCATAGTCAACCGGATCTGATCCAATGCACTCGATGATCCGTGCATATCTCGAATACCTGGACGGCGAGCGAAACTACTCCCACCACACCATCCGCGCGTACGAACAGGACCTCCAGCAATTCTCCCGGTACCTCGAATCAACCGGCATCGCCTCGTTTGGCGAGATCCGCAAGGATACCCTGAGAGGTTTTATCAGCATGCTGATGCAGTCCGGAATCAGCCGAAAGTCTGTTGCGAGAAAAATCGCGTGCCTGCGTTCGTTGTTCCGGTTTTTACGTCGTCGCGGTACAATCCATGCCAACCCAACTCTGGCCCTGGTAACCCCGAAACTTGAGAAAAAACTTCCAGTCTACCTGGATGAACGTTCGGCCGAGAACATGCTTAACCGGCCGGATTGCACCACGGATGACGGAAAACGCGACGCAGCGATTCTGGAATTGTTTTACGGAACGGGCATCCGGCTCAGTGAGCTTATAGGCCTCAATATCAGGGATGCAGACCTTGCAGAGGGAACTCTGCGTGTCCGTGGAAAGGGCAGAAAAGAACGCGTGGTTCCGGTCGGGAGGAAGGCCGGCGAAGCCCTGAAGCGGTACCTGGAGGGGAGGGGTGGCGGGTCTGCAGATCCGCTGTTTGTTCTCCGAAGCGGTAAACGGTGCTATCCGAAATGGGTCAGCAGAATGGTCACAAAGTATATCTCCGAGGTATCGGAAATCGAAAAACAGAGTCCGCACGTCTTGCGGCATTCTTTTGCAACGCACCTCCTCAATAATGGGGCAGACCTCAGGGCCGTCAAGGAATTGCTCGGGCATGAGAGCCTGTCCACAACACAACTCTACACCCATGTGTCCACGGAACGTTTAAAAAAAGTGTACCGCCAGTCTCATCCAAAGGCAGGATGAAGCCGGCATCCGTTCGAAAGGAGCAATGCCATGAACGTTATCGTAACGTCACGTCATTTCAAAGCGCACGAATCCCTCGTCGACTATGCGAGAAACGCGGTTCAGCGGCTCACGAAGATTTACGCGGGACTCATCAAAACGGAAGTGATCCTCAGTTATGAAAAACCGCATAAAAGCGTGAAGATCGCAGAAGTGAATGTATCTGTATTCAAATCAAAGCTGTCGGCGCATGAACGGTCGGCGGATTTCCATTTGTCCATCGATCGGGCATTTGCCAAACTTCGGGTTCAGCTCAAAAAATACAAGGACAGGTTGCAGGACAAACAAAGGGCCGTTGTCCGGCGTGCGCATGAAAAAATCTGATCATAGCGAGGAACCATTGCCAATGGGTATGGATACTCTGAAAGAAACGCGGAAGAAAAGCATTACGGTCGGTTTCATATTCGAGGCGAACAAAGAGCGCCTCGGCTTGAAACTTCTGAACGGAGAAGTTGGGTTCGATCGGGAAGTACGCGACAAGAACATTCATCGCCCGGGTCTCGCGCTCGCGGGATATGTCGAATTGTTTACCTACGACAGGGTTCAGGTGTTTGGTAATACGGAAATGCGCTATCTTCAACACTTAAGCATGCAGGAAAGGCTGAAGTCTTTTGAAACCATCTTCAAATTCGATATGCCGTGCGTGATTATTACCAATGACAACCCGATTGATGAGGAATTGCTCCGGATTGCAACACGGAGCAAGGTCTCTGTGTTCCTGTCGCCTTTTGAAACGACAAAGCTGGTGTATTTTCTAAGTGATTTCCTTGATGACCAGTTTGCTCCGCAAACGGTGGTTCACGGGTCTTTCATCGATGTCTATGGGATCGGAGTCCTGCTTACCGGCCGGTCAGGTATTGGGAAGAGCGAGATAGCCCTGGACCTCATTGAACGCGGCCATCGACTTGTTGCTGATGACGTGGTCATGGTTACGAGGAAGGGCGAGGGGATTCTCATGGGGGCAGGCAGCGATGTCGTGAAGCATTTCATGGAGGTGCGCGGCCTCGGGCTGATCGATGTCAGGTCAATTTTTGGAATTCGATCCATCCGCTATCAGAAACGCGTTGAGATTATCGTAGAGTTGGAGGAATGGAAACACGATGTGGAGTATACGCGAACAGGACTTGATCACGAGACGATGCAGGTTCTCGGTGTCGGCATTCCGCATGTACGCCTTCCTATTTTCCCGGGAAAGAATGTAACGGTGATCACAGAGGTGATTGCCTTGGATTACCTCTTGCGTCATTACGGCTATGATGCCGCAAAAGAATTCTCAAAACGCCTCGAAGCGGCGATTTCAGAGAAATCGAAGGGAAAACGTGTCATCGATTACTTCGAGCACGATTTCGAATGAGTGATATAGTACGAGCGAAACCCCGTTGCGCCGGTGGAGTTCTCCGGCAAAGTCCTTGACAAAGTGACAATAATTCGATATACTTGGCTGCTTTCCGTAGGTAAGGACAGTTCCCTTTTCACTTTGAATTGAAACGATGGGAAAATTGAAACTATATTACTTTTCCGCTGATACGCTCAAGTTTGTTGAAGCCCGATGGGCAAAGTCGAAGCTGGCAGGTGTAACGCTTCTCATTGCCTTAATCGTGGGATTGACGGTGTTCGAAGGGAATCAGTATCTTGATGATGCCCTTGGACTGGGATTGGGGAGGGCAAGTGTGTTGGCGGCGGAGAATTCCATTCTTCGCGGGCAAATGAACCTCCTGGCCGGAAAATTGAACGGATTGGAGCGACAGCTCGCGTCCATCAATGAACGCGGAAACGAGATCCGAACCCTTGTGGATATGCCGATGATTGATGAAGACACAAGGAAGGCCGGTATCGGTGGTACCGGCGAACGGAGGGATTACGGAGTCTCAGCCGATGTCAACCAGTTGCTCGTCGATTTGAATTCCATGGCAAGCCGCGCAGAGCGAGAGCTTCAACTGCAGGCGCAGAGTTATGAAGAGGTCGTTGGACGCTACGAAGCAAACAAATTGCGGTTCATGCATTTGCCTGCAATCAAGCCGATGGAGGGATATTATTCCATTCACGGCTTTGGCACAAGGCTCCACCCGGTTCTTCGTATTATCAAACCCCACGAAGGCCTTGATATCGCCAATGATGCCGGTACTGCTGTGTATGCTGCCGGTGACGGCGTTGTGGAATATGCGGGGAGGACTCAGGGGGGATATGGCGTCCTGGTGGAGTTGAGCCACGGATTCGGCTATACCACGGCCTATGCGCACCTGAGCAAGGTGCTGGTCAAGGAAGGGCAACGGGTGAAGCGGGGCGATCTTATCGCCTTAAGCGGCCGGACGGGATTGGTCAGCGGGCCCCATTTGCACTATGAGGTGCGGCTCAATGGTATTCGTCAGAATCCCATAGATTACTTCTTTGATGACGTCAATTACCAGCAATATCGGGATCAAAGTCTGGTACTTGACTAACCAATCTGTTTTTCCTTTCTTCTTTTGGAACCCCGAAGTCGTGGTCTAACAGTAGTCGCCCTGAATCGATGATTTGGACAATCGAACTTGCCTCGTATTTGGATGACGCCCCCTGGCCGGCAACGAAGGAGGAACTTGTCGATTATGCCGTGCGGACAGGGGCACCCATCGAAGTAATTCAGAACCTCGAGGAACTCGAGGATAGCGAAGAACCCTACGAGAGTATCGAGGAAATCTGGCCTGACTATCCTACCGACGAGGATTTCTTTTACGAGGACGAGAAGGACTATTAGAACAACCGCATCCGGTTCCTCCGGAACAAAGCGGCGAACAAGCATGAACCCGGCGGAAAGCTGCTGGGTTTTTTTATTGTCTACCATGTCGAGACACGCTCTACGTTTTGTCATCCTGCCCCTGGTGGTGTCGGCCTCCATCGCATGGTCCCAGGTTACCCTCCGCGAACTCGAGATCGCTGACATCCAATTCACGGGAAACATTGAGATTAACACGGATGCCCTTGGGGCTGTCATTCAATCACGCGAAACGCCCGGCGCCTTCTGGAAATTCCTTGGTACCATCAGCAGCACTCTGGGTGACGAGCCCCGTTACTACGACCCCGAAATGCTGGAGGCAGATGTCCTTCGGCTCCGACAATTCTACCGCGACCAGGGATTTTTTCTGGCACAAGTGGATACGTTGCTCCGGATGGACATGGCAGAGAAGGAGATTGAAATAGCATTTGTGATTCAGGAGGGGAAACGCTCGTTCATCGACACTCTCACGATTCACGGGTTGGAGGGCCTCCCGTCAGCCTTGCTCGAGGACATAACGCAAAACCAGCTTATCGAGGTTGGGGACCCGTATGTCGTCGAAATAGTTGAAGGGGAACTCCGCCGCATCGTCGGGTCCTTTGCCAATCACGGATACGTGAAGGTCCGCGTCGACGAGCCGATTGCGCGAAGGTATGCGTCAACCAACAACATGACGTTGATCTGGTCGTTTTCTCCCAACGAACGTTACAGTTTCGGACCCATTACGGTCACGCACGATTCGACGGTGAGTGAAAGGGTCGATGAAGCTGTTGTGCGGCGCCATCTTGATTTTGCCCCCGGCGACTTTTACAGCGAAGAGCGAAAAACGGACAGCGAGCGAAATCTGAACAGGCTCGGTGTCTTTGAATCAACCCGGATTGAACCGCTGGTGGAGACCATCCCGGGGGACTCACTCTTCATTCCGATGAGAGTCTTCGTGCGTCCCAGGGCATTTCACGAATTGACGCCCGAGGTCGGCGTCAATGATGAAAATAGCGCGTTTAATATTCTCACCGGTATCGGGTACAGTAATCGGAATTTTTTCGGGGGAGCCAGGAATTTTTCTGCCCGGCTTCGGGTCAGCCTGCAATCCATTCAGGACGTCAACCTTTCACGGGTGATCCGTGATACAGGATTTGAAGACAGCACCCTCATTTCGCGTATCGAATTGACAGGCAGGGTTGTTCAGCCGTATGTGTTTTCGAACAAGGTGAGTCTTACAGCAACATTATCGGCCATACTCGAAAAGCAAAAATACTATTTCGCGCCAATTTACCAAGCCAGGCTTGGGTTGGATGTTGAGTTTGCCCGCCGCACGAAGGGGTCGGTGGAAATAAATCTGGAACGGGTGGATCCGAAGAGCTTCACGCCGGAGGGTGAAACGGCATTGCGACAACGGGAAGGTATGTCGCCTCAGCTCAATGCAATCCTCACTTTAACAATCCAGCAGGACAAGCGGAATGACCTGTTCTCTCCCTCAGGGGGCTTCCTTTATTCGGGATCCATCGAGGAGTCCGGATCCATACCGGCGGCATTCGGTGGGGTCCTCGGGTCCCGTCTTCCATACTCCAGTTACATCAAACTGGCCGGGGTGACCCAATGGTATTGGGATCCCGGAGGGGAGCGGCGACTTATTTGGGCTGCCCGGATCCGCGGAGGAATTGCCAAGGTCTACCGCGACACAATTCGAGTCCCGATCACGAGGCGGTTCTTTGCCGGCGGGAGCGAGAGCGTTCGCGGATGGAAGTCTCGGGAACTCGATGCCGATCCCAAGGCAAATCTGGGCGGCAATGCGCTGTTTGAGGCGAACCTTGAAGGCCGATGGCATCTGTTTCGCGACGCCGGACGGTTTCTCTTTATCGACCTTCACAATATTTCCGTCGTGGGTTTTTTTGATATGGGAAACGTATGGACGGAGATGAAATGGATGCGACTAGACGAGGTTGCCATGGCGGGCGGAATGGGATTCCGGTGGGATACAATCGCAGGTCCAATCCGGATCGATCTGGGCGTGCGGGTCTACGATCCATTCGATACCAGCGGCAGAAAATGGATAACGCAACGACGGGTGTTTCATGACGCGTACGGATTGATTCATTTCGGCATAGGACATTCATTTTGATATGAGTTGGGATCGGGTCATAGGTCAACACCGTGTAAAAGCCCTCTTGCGGAGGGCGGTCACATCAGGTCAGATCGCCCATGCCTATCTTTTTGAGGGTCCGGAAGGCATCGGGAAGGATGCGCTGGTTCTTGAATTCGCAAAGGTGCTGAACTGCCTGGAAAAAACACCCGAGGCCTGCGGGCATTGCAATAGTTGCAGGAGAATGGACTCGCTTCAGCATCCCAATATCAGGATTATCATGGCCCTTCCGGCGGGAAAAGGCGAAACAGCCGGAGACGATCCGCTCAAAGGATTTACCGACGAGCAAATGGAGTCCATCAAGGCGGAACTGGCCGTCAAGGCGCAGGATCCGTACCATCGGATTTCCGTTTCGAAGGCGAATTTTATAAAAGTGAACAGCGTCAGGGAGATACGAAGGCAGGCTTCGTTGACCGCATCGATTGCCGGAAGAAAAGTGTTTGTGATCTTCAATGCAGACGAAATGAATCTTGAGGCAAGCAATTCACTCCTGAAGACCCTCGAAGAACCTCCGGGAGAAACAGTGCTGCTTCTCACAACGGCTCGAAGGGAACAGTTGCTTGCGACTATCCTCTCCCGGTGTCAGGTTGTTCATTGTGAACCGCTCACCGATGCAGAAGTTGCGCAGGCGCTCGTGGAGCGTGACGGCATCCGGGATGAGGAAGCCGCGGTGATTGCCCGGCTCGCAAACGGCAGCTATGGAACAGCGCGGTTGCTGGCATCCGAGGACATGTTGCGCATGCGCGGCGAAGTCATCCAGTTCGTGCGTCTGGCTCTCGGACGGAGTCCCGTAGCGCTGCTCGCCCATCTTGAGGCCCTTGTGAGCGGCCGCGAGCGGACCGATGCAGAACGCTTGCTCAGACTGTTACAGGTGTGGATCCATGATGCGCTGGCCCTGCGAGCAGAGGGGAGTGATGGCGATCGGGGAGCGAACGACGATCTCAAACGGTTCATCGAGAGGTTTCCCCGGGCAGCCCTTCTTGCGGCATCAGCCAGCGTTGAGCGCTCAATTGCCCTTCTTGGCAAAAATGTCTACCTTCCTCTTATTCTTACCACACTGGCTCTCGACCTCCAGCACAGTATTACCTCCCCGGAAGTATGAGCACTTCAGACCGTTCGAAGATTCTGATCACTGCGGCACTCCCCTATGCCAACGGATACATCCACCTTGGACACCTTGCAGGGGCGTATCTGCCGGCCGATATCTACGCTCGGTACCAGCGGCTGAAAGGCAGAGACGTTTTGTTTGTCTGCGGATCCGACGAGCATGGTGTGGCCATCACCGTTACCGCGGAGAAGGAATCGATCAAGCCCCGCGATGTGGTCGATCGCTATCACCCGGCCAACAAGGACACCTTTGCGGCCTTTGGGATGAGCTTTGACCACTATTCCCGCACCTCCATTCCGCTACACCATGATACAGCGCAGCAGTTCTTTCGCGAATTCCATGACAGCGCCCTGCTCAAGAAAAAGGAGGAACTCCAACTCTACTGTGAGGTGGACCGGATGTTCCTGGCCGATCGATATGTCGAGGGGACCTGTCCGAAGTGCGGAAATCCACGGGCGCGGGGGGATCAGTGCGAGAACTGTGGATCATGGTTGAGCCAGACGGATTTGATCGAACCGCGATGCAAAATCTGTGGCAGCAAGCCGGTCGTGCGTGCCACAACGCATTTGTATTTTCCCCTTGGCCAGTTTCAGAGCCGCCTGGAGCAATACGTGCGGGAGCGGAATGAAAGAGATGGATGGAAAGAGAACGTCCTGCGGTATTGTGAAAGCTGGTTTAAGGAAGGACTGGAAGACCGGGCAGTGACAAGGGATCTTACGTGGGGCGTTCCAGTGCCTGTCTCCGGATTTGAAAAGAAGGTGATCTATGTGTGGTTTGATGCAGTCCTGGGCTATATCTCGGCATCGAAGGAATGGGCTGCGTTGAAAGGAGAGCCCGATGGATGGAAGGAATATTGGTTGAATCCTGGTACAAAGTATGTCGCTTTCATTGGGAAGGACAATATTGTTTTTCATTGCATTGTGTTTCCCGCCATGTTGATGGCCTGGAATGACACCAGGAAAGAACACTTCATTCTCCCCGAAAATGTCCCGGCAAATGAATTCCTGAATTTTGAAGGGCAAAAATTCTCAAAGAGCAGGGGCTGGGGAATTGATGTCAGAGACTTTCTTCGGTTCTTTGATCCCGATCTCCTGAGATATGCTCTTGCCGCAACATTGCCGGAATCGAGGGACTCGGACTTCTACCTCAAGGACTTTCAGGCAAGAGTCAACAACGAGCTTGCGGATATTCTGGGGAATTTCATTAACCGGACAATCGCTTTTACTCATAAGACATTTCAGGGGGCTGTGCCTGTGCAAGGCGAGCTCAATGACCGGGATAGCCGGTTCTTAAGGCTGATGGGCGACACGCCGGGCTCTGTCGGCCGGTTCTACGAGCACTACAAGTTCAGAGATGGGGTTGCCGAGTCCATGAATCTGGCACGGGCGGCAAATAAATACTTCAATGACAGTGAGCCCTGGAAGACTGCAAGCTCCGATCCAGTACGGTGTGCCACCGCTCTGAACCTCTGCTTGCAGGCAGTGCGAGCTCTGTCCATTCTCATAGAGCCTGTCATCCCTGCCCTCGCCTTAAAGGCATGGGATCTTCTGAATATCGACGAAGCATTGCACAAACAACCATGGGATTCCGCAGGAAACCCGGGACTCAACGCCGGACATCGATTGCGGAACCCGCAAATCCTTGTCTCCAAAGTCGAGGATTCCCGTGTGGAAGAGATGGTCCGGTCCCTGCGGGTACAGACGGCGGACGTTCCTCAAACAAAAGGTATTGAACGCACGATGATCACCATAGACGATTTCAAAAAACTCGATTTACGCGTGGCAAAAATTGTCGCCGCGGAACGAATCGAAAAATCAAAGAAACTTCTGAAGCTGCGCGTTCGGATTGGTGAGGAAGAGCGGCAGGTTGTCGCCGGAATTGCACACCAGTATGAACCGGAAAAGCTCGTGGGCCTCCAAGTCGTTGTCGTTGCAAACCTGGAGCCGGCATTGTTAATGGGGGAAGAGTCGCAAGGCATGCTCTTGGCAGTGAATGAAGCGAACGGAACAATTTCCGTGATCACCGTTGGCGAGAATGTTACCTCGGGAAGCGTGGTTCGATAGGTGTGAAGCGACTCCATCACCCTATGACTCCATAACCTCTTCCTCCCCTGTATTAATCTTGATTACGTAGCATTTTTCCGCTATATTGACATGTTTCAGAGGGATTTTGGAAGACTGACACATGCCAAACCTGAAGAGTTTCCTAAATTTCATAAAGATCGAGCACACCCTTTTCTCGCTGCCTCTTATCTATAGCGGCGTGTTTCTTGCTTCGCGGGATCTTCCTTCGGCCGAGTTGCTTGTGCTGATTCTCACCGCTGCGGTTGGAGCGCGAACATCCGCGCTCGCGCTTAACAGGATTATCGACCGGGAGATCGATAGACGGAATCCTCGCACCGCAGACAGGGAATTGGCCAGCGGACGGCTCTCGGTCAGGGAGGCATCGGCGATTCTGGCCGGAGGAATTGCCCTCTATCTTGCATCAGCAGCCTTGATCTCAACATTTTGCCTTATGATCGCTCCGATCCCTCTCGCTATCTTTGTAGCCTATCCCTATATGAAACGGTTTACACCGCTTGCTCATTTCGGCGTGGGATTGGGACTCGCCATGGCGCCGCTGGGCGGCTGGTTCGCCGTGCAGCAATCGCTCGAAAACGCAGGACCGGCGATCCTTTTGACGTCGTTCACTGTATTATGGGTTGCGGGATTCGATATTATTTACTCAACATTAGATGAACTGTTCGATCGGCAACAGCAGTTGTATTCGTTCAGCTCGCGGTATGGGAAGAAGACTGCCCTCAGAATTTCTGCGCTTCTCCATGTGGCGGCTTTTGTTGTCCTGGCAATTCTCTTCGTGTCGTACGTTCGCGCCGCAGCCTCGCTTGCTTTTCTCCTGTGTTCCGGATACCTGTTGTACCTGGAACATAAGAAATCCGAAAATGTGGAATTAGCGTTCTTTCGCATTAACGCTGTATTGGGATTTGCCGTTCTCGGAATGGTTGTGAGCGGGGTATACTTCGGATGAGGATCGTCGTCGGTATTACAGGTTCCTCCGGGGCCGTGTATGCGAGAGAGTTTTTGAGACGATGTTCAGGTGAAAAATACCTGGTTGTGAGCAAGTGGGGAAAGGCCCTGCTCAAGGACGAGCTTGGGATCACAGATCGAGACCTCCTGGCCGATGTGAAGAAGCAGTTCTCAGATGACGACCTCACCGCTCCGATTGCATCCGGCTCGAATCACTTTGACGCATATGTGATCATTCCGTGTTCGACTTCCACATTGGGGAAAATTGCGTCGGGGATTGGAGACACACTGATAACACGGACAGCCCAGGTTGCCCTCAAGGAGCGCTTCAAGCTTGTTCTTTGCATTCGGGAGACTCCGTTATCGACCGTGGCCCTGGAGCAATGTGCCCGGCTTTCCAGGGACGGAGTAGTTATCATGCCGATCTCGCCCCCGTTGTATTTTGTCCCGAAGTCCGTGGATGAGTATGTTCGGGCGTTTGTAGACAAGGTGTTGGGGGTTATTGGAATGCGGAAGGAACAGGGTTGGCGGGCTGAGGATCTCTGATCGAATGGCCCCTTTCCATGCCCTTGGGGATTTTTTGAGATACCTGGAATCCCAGGGAGAACTCAAGCGTGTCCGCGTTGAGGTCGATCCGTACCTCGAAATAACGGAAATCGCGACGAGGGCGGTCCACGAGAACATGCCCGCCCTGCTCTTTGAAAACGTCCGAGGCTCGGCCTTTCCCCTGGCGGCTAATGTGTACGCCTCGGAAAAAAGAATTGAGCTTGCCCTCGGAAGGCATCCGCAGGAAATCGGACTCGACCTTATTGATTTTGCCGAGCGTCTGATGCCCCCGCGGGCGCAGCAGATTTGGAAGAAGCGGGGAACGTTGCTGAGAGCGCTCTCAGCCATTCCGCGCCGGACGGCGAGGCCACTATCCCAGGAAGTGGTTTCGTCGTGCTCGCTCGATGATCTTCCCGTTCAAACATGCTGGCCGGGAGATGGCGGGAAATTTATTACCCTGGGACAAGTGATTACGTATGATCCCGTTGACGGGAAACGGAATGTTGGCATCTATCGCATGCAGGTCTATGATGCCATGACGGCGGGAATGCACTGGCAAATCCAAAAAGGGGGCGGATTTCATTACTGGAAATCAGAAGCGATCGGGCGTGATCTCGAAGTCGCGGTTGCCCTCGGAACGGATCCTGCTCTACTTCTGGCGTCTGTGGCGGCGCTCCCGGAAGGAATCGACGAAGCGTTGTTTGCCGGCTTTTTGCGCGGAAGGGCTTTGCGATTCGCCCGGGGAAAAACGGTGAGTATCCCGGTCCCCGCCGGTGCCGAGTTCGTTCTGGAGGGCATTGTCCCCCAACGGGAACGGCGAAAGGAGGGACCCTTCGGCGATCATTTCGGCCACTATTCGCATGCGGCGCCATTCCCGGTTTTTCATGCCCGGGCAATAACGCATCGAAAGAACCCGGTGTACCCCGCCACGGTCGTGGGCATTCCTCCGATGGAGGATAAATTCATTGGAGACGCAACACAACAGATCCTCGGTCCGTTGGCAAGAGTTTTGCATAAAGAGGTCCGTGACCTGTGGGCATACTACGAAGCGGGATTCCACAACCTCCTCGTAGTCTCGGTTGAGGAGCGCTATCATAAAGAAGCCATGAAGGCCGCCTTGGGTCTGCTCGGCACGGGTCAGCTCTCTCTGACGAAATGCGTCGTACTGGTTTCGGAAACCGTAGACCCGCGTAATTGGAAATCTGTTCTTAAAGCGGTCAAGGAGTATTTTGATCCGCACTTCGATTTTCTTCTTCTGCCGAAGGTTCCTCTGGATACGCTTGATTTCACAAGCTTCACGATGGAACTGGGCAGCAAGATGATCGTGGATGCGACGGCAAAGCGAAGAATCCAACAGAAGGGACGTGGATTGCACCTGCCGGAACCCCGAAAAATCAAGTCCCTTGACAGGCGCATCACTGATGTTGCAGTGATGGAAGAAACACTTGTGCTCGTCAAAACGGCCGGCGAGGGTCGCGGGCTCATGCAATCGTTGGTTCGGAGGAAAGATCTCGAGGGTGCGGCGATCGTTGCTATCGTGAGCGATGATGTCGATATTCACGACCA
Organism: Bacteroidota bacterium; assembly: GCA_040901865.1. Classification (GTDB taxonomy): domain Bacteria; phylum Bacteroidota; class Ignavibacteria; order UBA10030; family UBA10030; genus JBBDYD01. Next base: position 28,396 of record JBBDYD010000089.1, read on the forward strand.
GGAGAACGCTTTGTGGGGCCTGTTCACCCGCTTTGATTGCGAACGCGATATCCTGTTCGCCGAACAGAAGATGATCGGTATTTCGCCCGTCTACAAAGGTGTCATGGGCATCGATGCAACGTGGAAAACCGGTTACCCCAAAGCTCTGAAAATGGACAAACGGATTGTGAAGAACGTTGAAAACCGTTGGCATGAATATTGGATTTAAGGAATGAACTACTCGATACACTTTCGTGACAAACAACTGATTCCCATCTGGGAAAAGATCCAGCAAGGGATGCGGTTGTCCCCTGCAGACGGGGTGACGATGTTTCGTTCCCCCGATGTCATTTCGCTCGGAAAGATGGCTCACTTCGTCCAGCGTCAGCGAAGTGGCGATGCGGTCTATTTTGTTTTGAATCAGAAGATAGAGCCGACAAATGTGTGCGTCCTTTCCTGTAAGTTCTGTGATTTCGCGACAAAAAAGGGCCGGCCGGATGCCTACGAAATGACCATCGAAGAAATCCTGGGGAAACTGACCCCCGAGATTCACGAGGTCCATATTACCGGCGGATTGCATCCGGATTGGGAGTGGGAGTATTACCTGGACATGTTGCGGCAGATTCGAAAGAACTTTCCCAACACGGACGTGAAGGCGTTTACTGCCGTTGAGATTGACTTCTTTCATAAGAAGTTTCGATTGCCGATTGAGGAGGTACTTCTCCAGCTCAAAGATGCCGGCCTGCGGACAATGCCCGGAGGGGGTGCGGAGGTGTTTTCGGAGCGGGTGCGGAAGCTCCTCTTCAACCAGAAGATTGGCGCTAAGACCTGGTTCGAGGTGCATAAGACTGCTCATAGGTTGGGGATCCCGAGCAACAGCACCATTCTCTACGGCCACGTTGAGACAATTGAGGAACGCGTACAGCATATGGTCAAACTGAGGGAGGCGCAGGACGAAACCGGAGGGTTCCTCACATTCATTCCGCTCGCGTTTCAGCCCGGAGATACTGGAATCAAGCCGCCGGACCGGTATACGTCTGCAGTCGATGATTTGAAGATGATAGCGGTCTCGCGCCTTTTGCTTGATAATATTCCGCATATCAAGGCCTACTGGGTCATGCTGACCGAAGAAGTGGCATCGGTGGCTTTGAATTTTGGAGCAGACGACATGGACGGGACGGTCGGAGGGGAGAAAATCGCGCATGATGCTGGTGCTGTCAGCCCCATGAAACTGGCAAAGGATCGGCTGATCAAGATCATCCGTGATGCCGGCAAGATACCCGTGGAACGCGATGTGTATTACAATCCGTTAAACCTCCATACGGATCGCGTCATCGGCAAGATCCCGTATTTGAATTCCGTACCGTTCTATGAGGGATTGGAAAAGGGGCAGTTTCGGATTATGCCTGTCACGCCACGGAGAATGGGCGTTCTGTCGCGACAAGGACAAATCGATGCCGGCTTGTTCTCGCTCGCCGACTATCTTGACCAAAAGGAAAACCTTGAGCCATTGGGGTTTGGAATCGCCACAAGGGATCAGGTAAAGAGCGTCTTGTTGTTCTCCAATCACGGATGGCGCGATCTGGAGGGGAAGACTATTGGTGTAACCGACGATACCGCGACGTCCGTCCTGCTGTTGAAGGTACTCTTGGAAAAAAAGTATTCCCTGAATGCCAGGATTGTACGAATGCACAGCGGAATAAATAACTACAGCGAGTATGACGCGGTTCTCCTCATTGGGGACGATGCACTGCGGCAAAGCAGGGCGGGGGGAGCCGGATTTGAGATCATCTATGATCTGGCTCGTGAATGGTATGAATGGCAGAAACTGCCGTTTGTGTTTGCGGTGTGGGCCATGCGGAAATCTCTCGGCACGGAACTCCGCAAGGAATTGGGCGGGATGATTGCCCAGGCCCTGGAGAAGGGCGAAGAGGCACTTGAGCAAATCGGAGCAATTCACGCACGCAGCATCGGCTTGACCCCGGCTGAGTCGGCGGACTATCTCAGAGGATTCAATTACAGATTGGGAGAACGGGAACAGCAGGCAATTGAGGTGTTCCGGTCCCTCCTCCACCAGACGGAAGAACGGATACCACAGAGCACGTAATGTCAGATTCTATCGTACAGAAGTGTGAAGCATTACTCGGGCAGGGCGGGCAACTGGTCCCTCTCGGCGGATTTGAGTTTTCGGGTTATAACGCGCGCCTTCAGAACAAATATCTGGAATGGCGCAAGAATTGTCTTGAATTGCTTGAGCAAGCGGGTCCGATCGGCTTTTCCTACAAGAACAAGATTCTCGGGGATTCCAACGGCGGATATTTCTTCCAATCATCCGCCCAGTTGATCGTTACCCAACTGAAAGAGATTGTTGAGAAACTGAAAGCATCGCCGGAGCTTGCTGCGACGGTGCAGTCCGCGAAACCCAACTCGCCTCCGCAGGGAGGAGTGACGGCGACAGGATCGGGAGGGGCGAGGATACTGAGGCCCCCGCCGAAACCGGCCGGTGCCGCTCCTGCAGTGCAAGGATCCGCGACGGTTGAAGCAGGGAAACGCGTGTATGTCATCGGGGAGGAGTCTGAGCCCTTGCGTATTCAGCTCTCCCAGTTCCTGCAGGAGATCGGATTGGAGGAAGTGGCGCTCAAACGCCAGCACGGAACAATGCTCGCTCTTGACAAGATTCCCCAATTCGATGACATTAAGTATGCTTTCTTTGTTTTCAATTCTACCGACCTTGCCTACGCGATGTTTGAGTTGGGTCATTTTGTGGGCAAGATTGGGTCGGGAAGGGTGACAGTTCTCCACATGACGGATGTGGCGTTTCCAAAGAACGTCCCGGGAGTAATCACCAAACCCATTGTGATAAAACTTGAGGAAGCAAGCCTGAGCATTATGAAGGAACTGAAATCCCTGGGATTCAAGATCTCTCTCTAGCCATGACACTCGTCAGCATAATCCAAAAGATCAGATCCGGACTCCGTATTGACAACTCTGAGGGCCTGTTTCTCCTCCGAAATGCCGAATTGCTCGACCTCGGCGATCTCGCAAACGAAATTCGGTTTCGCAAGCACCCGGGTTCCCGCGTGACGTTTGTGGTGGATACAAATCCGAACTACACAAACATTTGCAACGTCGACTGTATCTTTTGTGCGTTTTACCGCCACCCCGGTGAAGCAGGCGCATACACGCACTCCGTTGACCACATGATTCAGAAATTCAGAGAATCTGCGGCCAAGGGCGTGACGACGGTGCTCTTGCAGGGCGGGGTGAACCCGGCGCTCCCGTTCGAATACTATGAGGAATTGGTGAGGCGAACCCTGGCGGAGGTGCCAGGAATTTATCCGCACTTCTTTTCGACATCGGAGATCATCGGAATGTCCGAGGTTTCCGGTCTTCCAGTCGAAGGCGTGTTGAAGAGGCTCTGGGATGCCGGTCTTCGGTCGATACCGGGGGGAGGAGCGGAAATCCTTTCAGACAGGGTGAAGAGGAAGATCAGCAACAAGAAGGGGACGTCGGCCGATTGGATTGATGTGATGCGAACGGCACATCGTCTGGGATATAAGTCCACGGCCACGATGATGTACGGTCACCTGGAAACAGATGAAGATATCGTTGAGCACCTCGAACATGTGCGTAGCCTGCAGGACGAAACAGGCGGGTTTACAGCCTTTATCCCCTGGTCCTTCAAGCCCGGCAATACTCCGCTGGAAAAGATCATTCCGCAATACGCCACGCCGACCCGCTATCTCCAGATGATCGCTTTTTCGAGGATCTACCTCGATAACATTCCGCACATCCAGGCATCGTGGTTTTCCGAGGGAAAGAAAAC
>JBBDYD010000089.1:32300-33922 GCA_040901865.1 Bacteroidota bacterium
ATGTCGTAGCGGTATCCCCGGGGCATCATCCCGGAGTCCGACCCGAACACAATCCTTCCCGCACCATACACTTCCAGCGTCTTTTGCAGAACACGCCGCAGGTCCGGCTTGTCCGGATGGTCCGCCATCCAGGAATTGGATCCGGCAGTATCGACGTACACATTGGGGCATTCCTTTCCGACCTGAAGCATTTCCAAAAATCTGCCGGCGCCGAAGTTCGGAATAATCCATTTCACATTGGGAAATTTCTTTGCAACGGGAATCAGGGAGGTCGGATTGGCAAATGCGTCGTTGGTCACTGTCGGAACGCCCGCATACTCACGGGGGCGGATCAGAAGCTTGCCGAATTGGACAAATACCACACCTTTGATTTCCTGCACGAGATTGTAAAGCGGGAAGAGCCATTCGTCGGAAACATTGATTTGATAGAGTGAAGGGTACAGAAAGATACCCCGCATTTTATCCTGCCTCAAACGCTTCTCGGCATTCTCCATGAGCACGTTGGAGTTCGGATCAACGGTAAAGAAACCTGTAAACCGGGTCGGGAAGGCCTGCACGGCCTTGACAACCGAATCCTCGTCCCCCGGCATGCTTCCAATGAGGATCAGCCGTTCAATCTTCCATTTGTCGATGGTATCAATCCAGCGCTTTGCAAGCTGTACGGGATCTTCGCCCGGAATCTCGATATGTCCCTTCGCCGCAATGTTGCGGAGCTCGGTATTGATATCGGCCCGGTTTGGCTTTTGTTTGGCCAGGAATCGAAAGAAGGCGTTCGAGTAGAAATGAACGTGCGAATCGAATATTCTGAAGAGTCCGATCATGACTTAGAGCAGCTTGATCTGCGGTGCACGGGCAATCAGTCCTTTCGCCTCGGCAAGTTGATAAAGAACCTCGAGCGCCTTCTTTCCACGCGCGCCCATGTCGATCGTCAATTCGCTGACATACATTTTTACGAACCGCTCCCCCAATTCTGTAGAGATCCCCCGGCCGTATTGAAGGGCGTATGGAATCGCTTCTGCCTGATGCGTATATCCGTAGTGAATGCTTCGCTTCAGTCCTTCCGACAACAAATGTGCTGTTTGCTCGCCAAGGTCCTTTCGTACAACGTCGAGGCCAAGGGGAAGGGGAAGCCCGTCGTACATCCTGGCCCACAACTCGCCGAAATCGAGGATCTTCGTGAACCCGGATGCGCCGTAGGTGATCTGGCCTTCATGGATCAATAATCCTGCATCGAATTCGCCATCGGCCACCCGGTCCATGATCTGGTCGAAAGGAATATCCACATGGTGAATGTCTTCGGTGAAAATTTTGAAGAGGAGTGTAGCGGTCGTCAAGGCTCCGGGGGTTGCGACTGTTTTGCCCCGAAGGTCTTCGAGACTTGCATAGCGCTTTGAAACCAGGACGGGGCCATAACCCTCACCCATGCTTGCTCCCGTGGCCATGATCCAGTACCGATCTGCCACCGAAGCATAGGCATGAGCAGAAATCGCCGTGACCTCGAGTTCCCCCCGAAGGGCCCGGGCGTTTAACGATTGGATGTCTTCAAGAAGATGTTCGATCTTAATTCCCTCGAGCTTTACTTTTCCGCTCGAAAGTCCGTAGAACATAAACGCATCATCGGG
>JBBDYD010000090.1:0-5223 GCA_040901865.1 Bacteroidota bacterium
GGATATTCGGACCTCATCTGGGGATTTTCGGCATGCGACGGTCCTGGTGATGTCACGTTGACGATCGATGGCACAGAGCGCAAGTTCGCCGGATACGCGGCGAGAGGGGTCTCGTTTGACTGGGCACTCGATGACGGCACGCTCACCCCAACGGCCGCAGGAGGATCGCTCCCCTTTGCTCCGGAGATTTGTGTTCCTGCTCTGAAAGCCACAAAAGACCTCCTGGGAACGAGGATCTGGGGGGAATACGGATTCCGCGATGCATTTAACCTCACGTTTATTGATGATCGTCACCCGGATGGCTGGGTGGATAAGGATTATCTTGGAATAGATCAGGGCCCCATCCTGATCATGGCGGAGAATCTTCGGACCGGATTTGTTTGGGAGACGATGAAAAAGAACCCCTACATCCGCGAGGGATTGCGGAAGGCAGGATTCACCGGTGGATGGTTGGATCAGCGTCCGGCGCAATAGTCGGCAATTCTCCTGAATAAGAGCCTTCCCCCGAACAATTCTCCCTCGCACCGAACATGACCACTCGAGCAATCATGCACAGGTGTTCTCAAGGAGACCGCGGGACAGTTCGTCTTGCCCGGGTTTCCGCCCTCGTAGTGACCCTCTGTGCGTGCCTTCACTCGCAATCACGGCTTCTTGACGATTTTGAGTCTCTCGAGGGCTGGAAGCAGGTTGTGTCCGAAGGCGCATCGGCGAATCTTCTTTCGGCATCAGGGAAATCAGGGAAGGCCCTCGTGCTGGAATTCGATCTGTCTCGTGCCTCGGGATATGCGATCGCCCGCAGGGAACTTCCAGTCGACCTCCCTTCCAATTATCAGTTCACCTTTGACATGAAGGCGGAAGCCCCGGTCAACAATTTCGAATTCAAGCTTGTCGACTCTCTTGGAAATGTGTGGTGGATTAAGAAACTGAACGTAACGTATCCGACAGAATGGACGAAGCAACGAGTAAAGAAACGACACATCACGTTCGCCTGGGGGCCCTCCGGAGGAGGTGAATTGAAACATGCGAAAGCGGTCGAGCTTGTCGTTTCCTCCGGAACAGGCGGTCACGGGAGAGTATACTTCGATAATTTCAGATTCGAGGAGATCGATGACAGCAAGGCAGCCGCTGCTCGTCCGGCATTTCATACCTCTTCGAAGATAAAGAACTCGGCGACTCAACCTGAATTGAAGAATGATCTTGTGAAGCGATGGACAGCGGCCAGCGGTACGGAGTCGTTCACGATTGACTTCGGATATCAAAAAGAAATCGGCGGATTGGTATTTGAGTGGGCGAAGGGCCGCGAGGCCACTGCTTACAAGGTTCTGCTTTCCGATGATAGCACGGAATGGACAACAGCATCAAGTGTCACCTTGGGGAATGGAGGACGGGACTATGTATTTCTGGGTGAACAGGAGGGGAGGTTCCTCAAGATTGTGTGCACAAAAGACGCCGGAAAGGGATACCTCCTGGAAACGCTTAAGATCATGGGTCCGGAAATCGGCGCTTCGGGGAACATTTTTTTCGGCTTTGTTGCCGGGAAAGAAGCCCCCGGTCTCTACCCGGCGTACTTTCTAAAGAAACAGAACTATTGGACCATCGTGGGTGCGGCAGGGGACAGCAAAGAGGCGCTGATCAACGAAACGGGCGCCGTCGAAGTCGATCAATCGAATTTCTCCATTGAGCCATTCCTGTTTACGAATAAGAAGCTCGTGACATGGAACGATGTTCAAACGGCACAATCGCTCGAGAAGGATTATCTGCCAATTCCGACCGTGACATGGAGCCACACACAAGTTAGACTCACAATCCGGGCTTTCGCTGCGGGGGAGTCCGGACGTTCAGTTCTGTATCTGACCTATGGAGTGTCTGCCGGAGAGAAGGAGTTTCGCGGAACATTGTTTCTGGCGCTCCGCCCGTTCCAGGTGAATCCTCCGTGGCAATGGCTCAATCGCGTCGGTGGGGTTTCTCATATCGACAGCATCAGCTCGGACGGAGGCATTCTCCTCGTAAACGAGAAAACTGTGATTCCTCTGACGCCCGCTTCTGCTTTCGGTGCCATGAGCTTTGCGCAGGGGGATATCACAGAGTATCTCAACCGGGGAAAAGTGCCAATATCGGCCGAGGTGAGGGACGGGTCCGGCCTTGCATCGGGTGCCTTGGCGTATGACATTGCAATTCCGGCCGGGGCCCGCAAAGAAATCCATCTTGCGATCCCGTTTCACAGCCGGAATGACGGCCTTGCCCCGTTTGTGGATGGGAACGAAGCGTCGGATTACGTTGAGAAGGCATTCCGTGCGACCAGAGCGGCTTGGGAGACGGAACTCGATAAATTCCACGTTGAGTTGCCGAAATCCGCCCAAAACATCATCAATACAGTACGTTCCAATCTCGCATATATTTTCATCAATCAGGATGGACCGGGTATTCAGCCCGGGTCGAGGAGTTACGAGCGGTCGTGGATGCGGGATGGATCGTTGACCGCGACGGCCCTGTTGCAAACGGACATCCGGGACAAGGTGCGTGAGTATATCGACTGGTATGCGGGTTACCAGTTTCCGAGTGGTAAGATCCCATGTGTGGTGGATGCGAGAGGCGCTGATCCGACGAATGAACACGACAGTCACGGTCAGTTCATCTACCTCATCAAACAGTATTTCAATTACACGGCGGACACGACGTGGCTGCGCGGGAAATTCGATGCCGTTGTCAGGACAGTGCGCTACATCCAATCACTCCGCGCGGAACGAAAAACTGCCGTCTACAGAGACGGTACTCCCGAGCAACGGGCGTGTTACGGACTTGTCCCGGAGTCCATTAGTCACGAGGGATATTCGGCGAAGCCTATGCACTCCTATTGGGACGATTTCTTTGTCCTCCGTGGGCTTAAGGATGCGGCCGCAATTGCCGATATTCTCGGTGAGCAGACATTGGAGAAAGAATTTGCCGCCGAGCGGGACGACTTCAGGAACTGCTTGTATGCCTCGATGCACCTATCAATGAAGAATCACGGAATAGACTACATTCCGGGCTGTGTCGAATTGGGCGACTTCGACGCGACCTCGACGACGATCGGCGTGGTCCCTGGCGGTGAATTGAGCATGCCGACGGTGGGCGTGGTCGGTATTCCGGAGCCCCAGCTTCACAATACGTTCGATCGTTATTATGATTATTTTGCAAAGAGAAAAAGCAATACGATTCCATGGAAGGACTATACCCCGTATGAAACAAGGGTGATCGGCACATTCGTGCATCTCGGCCAGAAGGATCGCGCACATGAGGCGGTTGAATTCTTCATGAAGGACCGACGTCCGGCGGCATGGAATCATTGGGCGGAAGTTGTGCATCGCGACCCCGCAACACCGGCCTTTATCGGAGATATGCCGCATACGTGGGTTGGTTCGGATTTTATTCGCTCAGTTCGTTCCATGTTTGTGTATGAGCGGGAGCAAGACGGAGCTGTGATCATAGGAGCGGGAATAAAAACGCGATGGATGGACGAAGGGGGAGTCAAGGTCAATGCCATTCCAACATACCATGGAAATCTCAGTTACAGCATGTCCCGGAAGGGCAGGATCGTTGTCGTGGAGCTTTCAGGGCCATTGACGCGTCCCGCAGGGAAGATTATCCTTAGATCACCACTCGACGATCCGCTTGCTTCTGTCAAGGTGAATGGCGCAGTGTACAACGGATTCACCGCACAGGAAGTTATGCTCGACTCTCTCCCTGCAACTGTAGAGTTACACTACTGATGCTGAATCACCATGAATGCGTCCATACGCACCATTATTGTCAAGCCTGATCTCTTGCCATGACCGCCCTTGGAACGCCGCATGTATTTCGAGCTGAGTCGCAGCGCGGCCGGCATATATTCTCGCTGAATGGCATTTGGGCCATCGCTCCAACCCGCGATGCCGGCCCTCCCCGTGATTATCCCCATACAATCCCTGTTCCCTCCGTCGTTGATTGCGCGGAACCGCAGTACGATTGGCAAAGTGCCTCGTTTCATTGGTACAGGGCAACATTTCGTCTCGACAACCCAAAACACCGATCGGTGTTCTTGAGAATCGGACAGTGTCAGTTCGGGACGGACGTGTGGGTGAATGATAGTCATGCCGGCCGGAGTATCAGCTGCTACACGTCGCAGGAGTATGAAGTCGGCCGGTATCTTCGTCTCAATGATGAGGATGAGAATGAGATCGTGATCAGGGTGGGAACAAAGGAAAACCTTCCCCCGGAAAGCGCAGTTGGCAAGGATCAGGAGAAATCGATCTACACGCCCGGGATATGGGGGGATGTCGCTCTTATCGTATCGGGAAACCCACGGTTGAGCAGTATTCAGATGATTCCGGACATCCGTCAGGGAGTTGCCGGGACGAGAATGGTCGTCGAAAATCACAAAGCAACGCCTTGCACGGTTACCGTCACGGCGCAGGCCTTCGAAAAGAAGGGAGCAAAGCCCGCCTCCGCCCCGGTGCAAGCCACGTGCACCGTTCCCGCCGTGGGTTCGTTTGAGGTGAATGTCACAGTTCCTATTGCCGATGCGCATCTCTGGTCACCCGACTCACCGTTTCTGTACGAAATGCTGACCAGCGTACATGCGGGATCTGAAGTGTGCGATGAGGTTACAACGACGTTCGGAATGAGGGAATTCAGAATCGAAGGGAAGTCATTTGTTCTGAACGGAGAGAAGGTCGTGCTGAAGGGTGGCAACATCGCGTTTCATCGTTTTCTCGCCGACAAAGAGCGTGCATTGCTGCCTTGGGACCGCTCCTGGATCAAGCGAGCTCTCATCGATATTCCCAAGCGTCACCATTTTAACTTCTTTCGAAACCACCTCGGCCAGCTCTATCCCCTCTGGTACGACATTGCCGACGAAGAAGGGATGTTGATCCAGAACGAGTGGCATTTCTGGGGGACGACAGGGTCTCGGGAGCAGATCCGCGCGGAATTCAACGATTGGCTCAAAGACAACTGGAACCACCCAAGCATCGTCATATGGGATCCGCTGAACGAATCCACGGACGACTTTGTGCAGAATGAAATGGTACCAGAGCTGAAAAAGCTCGATCCGACCCGTCCCTGGGAGTCCGTGGATTTCGTCGAAGAACACCCGTACATTTATTCATTGGGCCCCGTTCTTAACGAAGGGCCCTTCGGATTCACACGAGCGATTCTGGACATCGAGCACTCCCAGCGGCCTGTTGTCCTCAATGAATTCCTCTG
>JBBDYD010000091.1:0-33363 GCA_040901865.1 Bacteroidota bacterium
CCATGACGAGTTCGACCGTGTCCAATGAATCGGCGCCGAGGTCGTTGGTGAAAGACGCTTCCGGCGTGATCTGACCTTCATCCACGCCAAGCTTGGAAACGATGATTTCCTTCACTTTCGATTCGATGTCTGCCATACGATACTCCTTTACGGTAGTTTGTAGATGATGGGTGAAAATTCTGTTACATAACCAGACCGCCGTCAACACACAACACCTGACCTGTCACATACGCCGAGGCTGGCGACGCGAGAAACACGACAACACTTGCAATCTCCTCCGGTTTTGCCATCCGCTTCAACGGCACCATCCCCAATAACGCTTCCTTTTGTTGAGGAGTCAACTTTTCCGTCATGTCCGTATCCACAAAGCCCGGGGCGACCGCATTCACGCGAATATTCCGTGAAGCCAGCTCTTTTGCCAGTGTTTTTGTCATGCCGATCATCCCGGCCTTGGCCGCCGCGTAGTTCGTCTGCCCGGGATTCCCAATGACTCCTGCGATCGAGCTGATGTTCACAATCGTCCCCTCCCTCTGTCCCATCATTTGCCGGCACACAGCCTTGGAAAAATTGAAGGCGCTTTTCAGGTTGGTGTCGATCACATCATCCCAATCCTGTTCGCTCATGCGCATCAGCAGTGTGTCCTTCGTGATACCGGCGTTGTTCACCAGAATGTCCAGCCGCTGGAATTCTTTCACAACCCCGTCCACCACGTTCGCAGCCTCGTCGAACCTTTTTGCGTCGGATTGAAACGAGAGAGCTTTGCGCCCCAACGCTTTGATGGCGTTCGATGTTTCTTCTGCCGCTCCTGACGCGCTCTTATACGTAAACGCAACGTTGGCGCCCTCGGCAGCCAACGCCAGGGCAATGGCTTTCCCGATTCCCCGCGAACCTCCCGTGATCAGCGCTATTTTGTTGTCCAGTGAACCCATGATTTCTCTGTTTGAAGGTTTCCTTCTTCCGGGGTTGAGCTCAGATGAAGGAAACCTTCATCTACGCCGTCACCAGATCGGATACTTTTTCAACACCCTTCACTTGTACACTCCCGTCAATCCGCTTCACCAAACCCTGCAGTACTTTGCCGGGTCCGACCTCGACAAACAACCCCGCCCCATCCCCAATCATGTTGCGCACGATTTCCTCCCAGCGGACCGGACTGGTGAGCTGGGCATACAACAACGACCTGATCTCTACGGCCTTTGTGGCCGGCCGCGCGGTGACATTGGCATAGACAGGGATCGTGGCATCCTGAATCATGGTTTTCTCCAGCGCGGCTTTGAGCCCATCGCCGGCAGAGGCCATCAGGGCAGAATGAAACGCGCCGCTTACCTGGAGTTCCTTCGCCAGTTTTGCCCCGCGCGCTTTTGCAAGTTCCATTCCCTTCCTCACGCCATTCACCGATCCCGATATCACGATTTGACCCGGGGAATTCAGATTTGCCGGCTGAACGATTCCTGCCGCTGAAGCTTCCCTGCAAACCTCCTCAACCGTCCCGGGGTCCAAACCCACAACAGCGGCCATGGTCCCGGGTTTCTCCGTCCCTGCCTGCTGCATGAGTTCACCGCGGAGACGCACGAGCCGCAATCCATCTTCAAACGAAAGGGCTCCGGCGTACACGAGGGCTGAATACTCGCCGAGCGAATGTCCGGCCGCCATCGACGCCTGATCCTTTGAAAGCAACGAGGACAGAACCATGCTGTGCAAAAAAATCGCAGGCTGAGTGTTCTTCGTCTGCCTCAGCTCCTCTTCGGGTCCCTCAAAACAAATCCTGGAAAGAGAAAAACCCAGAATCTGATCGGCCTTGTCAAAAATCGCGCGCGCTTCGTCATTTTGCTTGTAAAGGTCCCTGCCCATACCGACATACTGCGATCCCTGACCCGGGAATATGTATGCGGTGGTAGTCAAGGTTTTGCCGGATTGATGAGCGACCATTTTACGAGGACGGAACCCCACGTGTAACCGGCGCCGAAACTGGACAGCACGATGTTTTGCCCTTTCCTGAGCTTTCCGCTTTGCCACCATTCGGAAAGGCACAACGGAATGGTCGCCGCGGTCGTATTGCCGTACTTGTCGATATTGATCATCACTTTCGAGCGGTCGAGGCCCATCCGGTCTGCGGTCGCATCGATGATGCGCAGATTGGCCTGGTGCGGCACCAGCCAGGATATGTCTTCGCCTTTGAGGTTGTTCTTCTGCATAATCTCCACCGAGACATCCGCCATGCCGATGACGGCAACCTTGAACACTGCTTTTCCATCCTGGAAGAGGTAGTGCATTTTCTTGCCCACGGTTTCGCGGGTCGGCGGATTGAGGCTTCCTCCGCCCTTCATGCACAGAGCTTCTCCGCCCGATCCGTCTGCATAAAGCTTATGGTCGAGAATTCCGAATCCTTCCTCCGTACTCGGCTCCAACAGAACTGCCCCTCCCCCGTCGCCAAAGAGGATGCTGGTGTTGCGATCCGTGTAGTCCACGATACTGCTCATCTTGTCGGCCCCGATGACGAGGACCTTCTTATAGGTTCCGCTCTCGATAAACTGCGATCCGAGAACAAGCGAATAGAGAAACCCCGAACATGCGGCCGAAACATCGAAACCCCAGGCCTTTTTTGCGCCGATGCGCTCTTGCACGAGGCAAGCCGTCGCGGGGAAAAACATATCGGGCGTAACGGTCGCAACAATGATCACTTCGATCTCATTCGGATCGACATTCCGGGTTGTCTGAAGGTGCCGAAACGCCCCTACGGCAAGGTCCGAAGTGGCACCCTTTTCGAGGATCCTTCGCTCGCTGATACCGGTCCGCGTCCTGATCCACTCGTCGGTGGTATCCATCACTTTCTCCAGGTCGAGGTTCGAGAGAACTTTTTCCGGAGTGTAGTGCCCGACCGCAGTAATGGTAGCTCGAAGTTTTTTCATACGTTACGGATGTGCCGGGAGCGTGATGGTATCCGGCGCTGACTGCCGCGCCGAAGAAACGGACGACAGCATTTGTTCAATATGCCTATTGACATCTGCTGAGGCAACTTCGACGGCCTTCAAAATCATGTTCTTGATGGCCTTGGGCGTGGATTTGCCGTGACCGATGATCGAGACGCCGTTGACACCCAGGACCGGAACGCCGCCGTGTTCTTCATAATCCATTTCTTTGAAAACCGTCTTCAGCGCTCCGCGAACGAGGCCCAGGACGCCCTTGCGGAGGATACTCTGATCCGCGTACGCCAGCAATTTCGCCTTCAAGAAGGAAGGCACACTCTCTCCGAATTTCAATAGGGCGTTGCCCACGAACCCGTCGCATACCACGACACGGACTTTGCCGCGAAGGATATCTCTTCCCTCCACATTCCCGTAAAAATTCAGCGGGCTGTTTTTCAGCAGTTTATAGGCCTCCCGGACGACCTCGTTTCCCTTCGACTCCTCTTCCCCGACGTTGAGAAGTCCCACCGAAGGGTTTTCATACTTGAAGATCTTTGTCGCGTAGATACTTCCCATGATGGCGAACTCGAACAAATGCTGGGGACGGCAATCCACATTGGTCCCGGCATCAACCAGCAGGCAAACACCGGTTTCCGAAGGGAAGAAGGCTCCGATAGTGGGCCGGCTGACACCCTTGATGCGTCCAAGAATCAGAGTTGAGGCTGAGAGAACGGCTCCCGTATTCCCGGCACTCACAAATGCATGCGCTTTCCCCTCCTTGTGGAGGTTCATTCCGATTGCCAGCGATGAGTTGCGCTTTTGCTTCAGGGCCGCGGTCGGGGAATCTTCCATGGTGATGACCTCGGGAGCATCGACAATGGAAACCGGAAGAGAGCCGGGATGGTGTTTTGCAAGCTCGGCCCGGATGGCGGCTTCTTTACCGACCAGGATCACTTCAATGCCGTCGTGCTCGCGCAGCGCCTGAAGAGAACCCTCTACTTCATTGGCAGGGGCAAAATCCCCTCCCATGGCGTCTACCACGATCTTGAGCTTCGATAATCCCATGAGGATGGTCAGGCTTCCCGGGGAACGATCACGGATCTGCCGCTATAATATCCGCAGTTGGGGCAGGCGCGGTGTGAGAGTTTTTGTTCGTGGCAATTCGGGCATTCGACGGTCGTCGGCGCAGTTGCTTTATAGTGCGTGCGGCGCTTGCGGCTCCGGGATTTGGAATGGCGGCGTTTCGGATTCGGCATGTGTACCCTTTCTAAAACATGAAAACCCGAACAGCGTTCGGGCTGTTGTCAGAATAGCTGTTGTGTTTAGTTACCGAGGAATCCCTTGAGCGTCGCCCAACGCGGATCCGTTTCCTCAGCCGTGCAGGAACATTGCGAAGTATTGCGGTTGCTTCCACACACCGGGCACAAGCCCGCGCACTCTTCCTTGCACAGCATCTTCACGGGGACCGAGAGAATCATGAACTGTCGGACATCTTCCCCCAGGTCGATGATGTTGACGTCCTTCGGGAGGTACTGGATTTCCTGACTTTTCTCGAGATCCTCGGGAGGGTCCCCTCCCTGTATATAGACAATGGTATGTTCCGACATCACGTCCTGTCGAAACTCGTCAAGACATCGGTCGCACACAAATCGACCGGCAGCCCGGGCCTCGACCCTTACCAGGATTTGCCGGTTCGCCTTCTCCACACGCGCCTCAACTTCCACGTTCCGGTCAAACCTGAGGTCCAGTCCGATGTCCGGGGGCTCCGTCCTAAGCGAATACTGGTGATCTCCCTCGGACAATTTCGAAATATTGATGCGCAGACTGCTCAAGGCGTTCTCCCTTGCCCGATGAATTCTCCCCTGAGAACCGAAAAAAGGGGGCTTTTATGGGAAAAAGCGGTAAAAATATAGCGATAATCGACCGCATAGTCAAGGCAAACCAATATTGAGCAATCGGCACTCTCTATATATATCATGAAGCGTCAGCTTAGGACACAAAGAACACTGATCCCGAAGGGACCCCGCCTGACCGCGAGTTGATCAATCACTGTCGGGCGGGCCTTTGTGGGAATCACAAAGATCACAGGAAGTGTCGGACTTCTCTGTATGCCCCGCGCTCGTTTATGGGCTTGTGTCCCAATCAGGATTCCTTGACCAGAGAAGGCCTGACCAATGTCGAACCACCGAAAACGAACGGATTCGCGGGAAATGAATTTCTCCCGCGGACTCAATCAGGAGTTTGCGGCTGTTGCTCAATCGTAATCCAGGGCTTTTCGGTTTCTGTCGTTTCTTCGGCCGGTTCTTTCACGCTCGGCAGTAGTTCATTCTGAATGTGGTCGACAGTCTCATCGAGGGCATCCAAAAATTTCCGAAAATCTTCCTTGTACAGAAAGATTTTGTGCTTCTCGTATTCATCTTCACCCACTCTTTTGCTCTCCGTGATCGTGATGTAGAAGTCCTTTTCAGACTTGGTGGACTTCACATCGAAGAAGTACGTCCGTTTCCCGGCACGAACACGCCTCGTGAAGATTTCGTCCTTGTATTGAGGTTCCAAGACACTCCTCCCTGATTGTGTACGCGATGGGAATCTTGTTCTCTCGGCAGAATTGGCCCACCCTCCCATCATGGAGTGGTTTTCTGCTTTCCAGCAAGCTTATTTTCTGACCACGGCAACTTTACCCGTGCCGATTTCATCTCCGTTCCGGGCGTACGCCACAATAAAATATATCCCGCTGCCGACGGCACGACCGGCAGAATCTTTCCCGTCCCAAAATGCGCGGCCGCCCCCCTGTGCATTGAACTGCGCTACGACGAGCCCGTCAACCCTGAGGATCTTAATGGAGCTTTCTTCGACCAGGTTGCGGATCATCAACGGCGTTTCTGAAGGGATGATGTAAGGGTTGGGTCCGACTTCGATCGTCGAAAAAGCCCGCTCGGTGCGGACGGGTGCGATGGACAGACTCGACAACCCGCGCTCGGTTGCGAAAAACGCAATTCCCCTCTCCTGGTCAATGGCGATACTCCGCACGTCGTTGTCCACGAGACGACCCCCCGTGCCTGCGACCGTGTACTGCTGAAGAATCTGCGTCGCGTCGGGGTTCATGACAAACACCCCCTCCTTTGTCCCAACCCACTTATTGTTCACGGCATCGACGGCAATGGTTTGAATGGACTGCTCGCGCAATGGAAACGAGGAAAACCTTCTCTGTTTTGGAAAGAGTGGTTCGGAAATAATCATGAGGCCGATATCTGTTCCGACACAAACAGAGCCCGTCTCATCAACTGCCAGCGAGAGCACGGAGTTCTCCGGCAATCCGTCTGCAGTATTCATGTACCCCCATCCGCCTGTGCTGCCGGTGCCGGAAACAATGCCCGCACCGTTGAAATAATAAAGGCCGGTTGCAGGTTTGTTGAACGGCTCGGCATTTCCCAGCCATTTGGTATCGTTCTTGTCGATGGCCATCACTGTAAAAGTGCCCTGACCCGGATGAATGAGATTGGTGTGGTAGGCGAACGTCGTATCATTGACAAGTCGGGCCAGAAAATTGCTGTTGACCGCAGTGCGATTCACAAACCATGTTTGCCCCGCAGCATCTGGAGCCACCGAGCCGATCACTTCGAAGGGAGGGACATCCGGAACGGAACTGGCCAATCGCGGCGTGGTGTCGGCGTCAAGTTTACGCCGGATTGTGTCGCCTGCGATTTCAACAACACCGTTTCCCCAGGAACTGATCCACATACGGCCACCCACGCCTGTCCCCACTTTGTAGTAATCGTTGGTCTCCA
The DNA here is from genome assembly GCA_040901865.1 of Bacteroidota bacterium. GTDB lineage: Bacteria > Bacteroidota > Ignavibacteria > UBA10030 > UBA10030 > JBBDYD01. The sequence continues at coordinate 6,695 of JBBDYD010000091.1, forward strand.
TGATCGGATGGGTGGAGACGGTGAAATTCTTCCAACGCAGTCCCTCTGGCTTCGAAGGGTCGTACCGGTAGAATCCGCGACCCTGCCCGCTGACGCCGGATGCACACCACAGTACTCCGTTTCCATCCACCGACAGGCTGCTGAAAAGGTTCGAGGTCGGTCCGTTCGGCATTGTATAATCCCAGGATCCGTCATTCCACCGGGCCACCCCATTGAACGTCGTCGCGACATGGGGCACGCCTGCCGGCTGTGCAATAAGTCGATTGGCCGTTCCGCCCGCATTGACTGCAATGGGCACCGCCGCTCCGGCCGCTCCTTCCACAATCTGCACGGTGTGTGTCCCCGATTGATTCCAGAGGACGTACCACTGATCGCCTGCCGGCACCGCGTCCACAATCTGTCTGCCGGCCACCGAGGCAATCGGCTGAAAAACCGAGCCGTCAAAAAACGCAGCGCCCGAAGACGTTGTAACGACCAACGTATCCTGCACCAGGAGGACACCCGTCACACTATTCGACGGCAATCCTTGCCCCGTCTGGAAGCGTGTCCAGGATGTCGGATCCGGGAGGTTTAATCCGAACCTCGCCGCCCGAACGACACCCTGATCTGTAGCCGCCCAAAGTTCATTGTTTCTCACAACAATCCCGTTCACTCCCGCCTGACCTGTAAACCCGAAATTGGCATACGTATCTCCGAATTCCGCCCTCGAATACCTGTAAACACTGATTCCAAAATCTGTGCCGATCAATACCGTGTCACCCTGTGCCAGCATTGTCCTGATTCGCTTCTGGATCCGCTGTGAATCCTTGATATCCTGAATGGAACTCAAGGATCCGCCGGGGTGCAGAATGTCAATTGCCCCGTTGACTCCGCCGATCCACAAGGAGCCATTATAAAGAAGAAGCGCAGAGAGGTCGTTGCCGCTCAGTCCGTCAGACACGGTATAAGTGCTGATTGTTTGGGAGGTGAGGTTTGCGGCAAAAAGTCCACCCGGCCCAGCGGCCCAGACTACTGATCCGTCTACCAATCCGCTCTTCACATGTTCCATTGCCGTAAAGGTCTTCCAGGTGCCCCGGGACTGCAAGCTCGTCTGGGCAGTTGCTGAAACAATACCACATGCCAGAGCTACGGCCAACATCCTCATCGGTCACTGCCTCCTTCGGGATGGCCGGGCCGGTTTTCGCTTCAGGGCTCTAAAGAGTGCGATCATTTCCATCGCCGCTATCGCCGCGTCCCAGCCTTTGTTTCCGTGCTTGCCTCCCGCACGATCGGCCGCCTGCTGAACGGTATCGGTTGTCAGTACACCAAAGATCACCGGGAGTCCGTGCTTCAATGCAGTCTGCTGAATCCCTGTCGCGGACTGCGACGCGACGTACTCAAAGTGCGGGGTTTCTCCACGAATCACAGCCCCGAGACAGACGATCGCGTCCCAGCGCTTTTGCTCCGCGAGTTTGTTGGCTGTTTGAGGAAGCTCAAATGCTCCAGGGCAACGGAACACCGCAAGGTCGCTTTCCCGGGCACCGTGCTGGCGCAAACATTCCTGCGTTCCGTTCAACAGGGTTTCCGTGATGTCTGAATGAAATGAGCTTACGACGATAGCGACGCGCATTCCGCGTGCCGAGTGAGACGAGTGAAAACGTTCGGAAGTTGTGGTTGTCACGGGAGGTCAGGAAAACAGTCTGCTGCGCATTGCTTCCACAACGTGGAGGGGGACGGTGTGAGCGCCGAACACCTGGTCATCGTTCTTCTTGCCGCCGTGAAAATCTGATCCACCGCTTTCCAGCAGGAAGTAATGATGAACGATGCTGCGGTAATACTCGCGTTGTTGTTCCGAATGAGATGGATGGACAATTTCGATGCCGTCCAGGCCCTGCTTAATCAGCTCGATGAGTTCCTGCTCTGTCAGGTACCGCCCCGGATGCGCAAGGAAGGACAACCCGCCCGAGCGGCCGATGAGGCGGAAGGCATCCTCGGGGCTCAATTGGAACTTGGTTTCGTACGCGGGTCCTCCCATCCCAATAAACCGGTCGAACGCCTCATGGAACGAGCCGACAAAGCCCTCCTCGAGCATCGCACTGGCCACATGAGGTCTCCCCACGGCGCCTATTCCCGCTTGTTCGAGCACAGAATCGAATTTGAGCGGAATATTAATACTGTTGAGCTTCCTGACGATGCGTTCCGCCCTCTTCAGGCGTTCGGCGCGAAAAAATTCCAGGTAGTCCAGCAGGGTGGGATTGGTGTGATCAAAAAAATAGGAGAGAATGTGAAGGTCTTTGCCGCCAAGGGTGACGCTCAGCTCGACCCCGGGAACAACGGTAACGCCGAGTTTCTGACCCCAGGCCGTCGCTTCGTCGAACGCACCCACGTGGTCATGATCGGTAATAGCGATAGCCGAAAGGCCTGCTTTGTTTGCTTTTTCAACAAGTTCGCGAGGAGAAAACACACCGTCCGAAAACAATGTGTGCATGTGTAGATCTGCTTTCCCCTCGTCGGTCGACGCGGGGGCGGGTGATCCCTGCTCCGGTAGATTGATCCCTGACTCCTCGATCCTCACCATATCGCTCTACGTCCCGATTCTCCTAAACCATCCGCTCCGGGTTTCCACCGGGGAAGGACTCTTCACTGCCGCGGGAGCGGCAGCGCTTGACCTAAAGGAATGTCTTGCGAAACTCCTCGTAATTAGTGATAGTCAGCGTGTTCCCCTCTACACCAATGTGCCCTTTTTCCATGAATTGGTGAATCATTCGGGAAACTGTTTCACGCGACGTGCCCGCCATATTGGCCATGTCTTGCTGCAACGGCAAGTCTTCGATTACCACTTTGCCCTTTTTGAACACTCCGACATCATCGGCCAGGAGTAGAAGCACGTTTGCTACACGTCCGGCCGCGTCTTTCAGGGAGAGACTCTTGATCTGCGCATCAGCTTTGCGCAGTCTCATGGTCAATTCGGCAAGCAAGGAAATCGCCACGGCAGGGAATTCTGCAAGGAGATCCAGGAATTCGCGCCGGTGGATCATGAACAATTCCGCTTTGCTTGTCGCCACCACTGTCGCCGACCGGGCCAGGCCGTCCAGGAGGGACATCTCGCCGAAGAACTCTCCGGAACCGAAGATCGTGAGAATGACTTCCCTTCCTTCTTCATCCGTTCGCACGACTTTTACTTTGCCGGTGACGATGACAAACAGCGCCGCGCCCAATTCCTTCTCGAGCACGATGATGTTTCCTTTTTTGTACTTCTTACGGCTTCCAAGCTTCGCGATCCTATCAAGCTCCGAATCATCAAGATCGGCGAAAATTGGAACGTTCCGCAGGAATATCAATTCTTCAGTCATTCGGGTTTCCGGAAAGCTTGCGAAGTGCGTTCATGAGGCCGAAAATCGACACAACGTCGCTCTCACTCGGCGATAAATATAGGCCGAGGTGTGACGAAAGTCAAGCCATTTATGGCCAAAGTCCCGCCAATTCGGCATAAGTACAGAGAGGGGAGTTGAAACTGAGAGTGGTTCTTAAAAGGGATTTACATAGTGAATAGTGAAACAGCGAGCGGTTGCGAGCATCACTGTTCATTGTTTACTGCGTTTTGGTCACACCAGCCCGAAGGGATCCATTCGGGATTCGCCCTCGCGGGAAGACTCAGGGAAGCTGAAGGATAAAGGAGATCTGATGCGTGCCGGTCCAAGCCTCGTCGAGCACGAGCGAGCCGGAAGGAGCAATCATGAAGTTCGCAGCGTCCATCGTACCGCGGGCGATGCTATCCACAACGCCGGGTCGTCCTGTGCCAGTTGAGAAGAGACCAAGATATTTCACGTGACCACCGAACAAATCAAATCCAAAACCGAGACTCAACGTTACCTCGGTCCACTCCTCCCGCTGGCGGCGCATTTCTTCCTGCACATGATCGATCTGTTTCAGATAGTATTTGATTCGGTGAAGCGAAAGTCCAACACCCAGATCATGAACCGCGGAACGAATGCCAAAGCGTATGATGTGATTATAGAAATCGAACGCGTTTTCAACTGTTCGACCGCCGATCGCGATCGTTCGACCGCCGCTCGTCTGAATCGGAACCGCTGCTTCCGCCCAAGTCTCGCTGGTTGCGGGTTCATAGATCATGTCGAATCCAATAATGCTCTTTTCGCCCTTGCTTGCCAATCCGAATCCAAAGTTCCATGCGATCGAATTACCGGGATCACGCGGAATGTTCATCAGTTCGTAATTTGGAATCTTCGGATACGTCTTGACATCCACAGCCAAGACTGCTCCTGCATGGAGGTGCTCTGCGACGGATTGCCGGTACGAGGTCTCCAAGGCGTAACCGCTTGACTGATCTTGTTCGATATGCTCCGCACCAGGCATCATCATCAAGTCACCCTCCCACGGGAGGAAAACAGGCGGTTGAGTATAGCCATGCTTCATATCGGTGCTTTGATGGGCGAAAAGAAATTCGAACACTCGCTCTCCTTCCCATTCACTTCGTAGTCCGGCCCGGTACTCCGTGATGGAACCCCTCTGCCACAAGTCCCGGGCATTCGGATAAAGATACTGCACTCCCTCGATGGCGTTTAGATCCGACCAAAGGGCGCTCACGCCGACCGAGAAGGACGTGCCGGGTATCTTGAACCCGAACATTCCGAAGGTATACGTATTTGAGTATTCTTCCCCTGAATGGGAAATCATGTCTGGAAGAATCTGCCGGAGCCCCGCAAATCCGGACGACTGATCGGTGGCAAGTGTTTGCCGGGCCCAAATCATCCCGCCAAAAAAATCTCCGGTTCGAAAAGACATGCCCAGCGGAAATGTCTTTCCGTTGCTGCCCCCGGATCGGCCCTCATTCAGACCGATTCCGTAATAGAGGGGCGAAGAGAAAATACGAATTCCGCTCACCAAGATTCCCGCCGCGGGATTGTGGTACGGATCGGACAGTGAGTCGTCGAGGGCGAGGGAGACTCCACCCATACTCCGGTTTTCAGCCGGATGGAAGAGGAATTGTTCGCCAGTTGCAAGCGGTACGGTTTTCAGCGGGATGAGTTGAGAGGTGGCAGTCCCCGTTAGGACCACCATCATGGCGCAAAGAGTCCGTTTCATATACCCCTCCAGTAGTAAAAAAGGACGTACCTATCGTACGCAAACGCGGAACGACTGTCAAGAATTGTGGGATGAGTGGAGGGTCGGGTTCCCGAAAATTGAATTTATTACAGCCAGGGCGGGTTTCTGAAGCGAGAAGAGTTCTTAAAACCAGAAACTAACTACCATCCTACCATTCTATCATTGACGCTCTCGATTAGCCATGGAGTGTTACCACATTGCGTTCTATGGTAACCTTTCCAAGGTTAAACCTTGGCAAGGTTACAATTATCATGCCAAAGTATTCCTCATTCTTCACTCTGGATGCCGGAGTTGCGAGTCGTGAGCTGTCAAACGATCGATCCGTCGAACCATCATTTATCCGACCTGCCTGCGCGACCGCTTCGGCAGGCAGGCGAAGTCGGACTTTGTGGGACTAGTCGGACCCTTCGCCAGTTAGTCCCCCGCCAGTAGTAAATACGCGAGAACTCCAAAACTGATTTGCGTGACGACCAGGGAAACAGCGGAATAACCGTCGAACCGGCGGGTATCGTCAAGCGCCGCCGCGCTCCCCGACAACCGATAAGTGTTGAAGTGCGCGTTTGCCCGGTGCTTGAAATACGCCGCAGCGACTCCGGAAACGACGATACCCGCCGCCGAAGTGTACTCGGCCCAGCGCGGCAGGGACTTTTCGATCGAAGGTGCGATCGCCATTTCCGATTCCGCCACCGACGCGTCCACCACACTCATCGTAACAATGCCGCGGATCGATCCGGGGTGTACTTCCTGGATTCTGAATCCGTCTTTCCGCAAGACCAGCATATTCGACAGGGGTACAGACGACCTATAAAAGAGTGGCGTCGTTCCAATCAATCTCCCATCGTACAACACGTTCACTCCAGAAGGCATTGTGACGAGGTTCAATGTTGTTCCGAATTCATACGACAGGGACATGGTCTCGCCGGACCCGATCTGGATCATCTCATTCCGAAAAATCGCATTCCAATCTCTGAACGACGGAGAGGCTACACTCAATTGATGCAATCCCGGGAAAACTGCGAGATCGTGAATTGGTGTCTGGCCCACCAACGATGAGTCGAGGATCACCTCGGCCCCCGCGGGGTCACTGATAATCGTGAGGTGTGCAGATGAGTCACTGGATTCCGGGATTTGTGCCAGCAGCGCGGCGGGAACAGACATCAGCATGGCGAGTCGCCGGATCATGGGATCGACTCCGGGCGCAGGGCCGTAATGTATTTATCTTCTGACGTTACAAGCAGATAATCGCCCCACAGAACCGGCGAGACCCGGATCCGCCCCTCCGCTTCAAACTGCCATAGTTCCTTCCCCGTCGCCGAATCCAGCATATAGAGCTTCTTGTCAAGCGCGCCCACAAAAATCAGTCCCGAGGCAACAAGCGGAGCGGAACCGATGACGCTTTTTGCTTCGAACTTCCACACGAGGGCGCCTGTCCCGGAATCGAGGGCATGAAGCACACCGTTTGCACTACCCGCATAGATGACATTGCGCTCACCCGCAGCGGCCGAATAAATCCGAGACCCGGTGGCATACGACCACCTCAGTGTCCCTGTCGCCGCGTCAAGCGCCACGATAATGCCGTTGATTGTCCCCACAATCACCAGGTCCGATGCGATGATGGGAGATGCGAACACACTGGCGCCGGCGTCGGTTTTCCAGAGCAGGCTTCCGCTTGCGCGGTCAACGCCATAGACGTGGCCGTCGTCGCTCCCGAAGCAGATCACCTTGCCGTCAGTTGCGGGCGATGATCGGATCGGCGGGCCTTTTTCCTCCGTCTCGAATTTCCAGACCTCTTTACCGTCGGATTTTTCAAGACAAATCAGAGAACCCTGCAGTGTTGTCACATAAACAAAATTCTCATAGAGCAAGGGCGCAGACTCAACCGGACCCGCGGCATATATCCACACACGTTCCCCGTTGCCAAGATCCATGGCAACCACACTCTGCTGAACCCCTGACATCGCAAAAATCACTTTCGACCCGTCCAACGCCGGTGTACCAACGATCGACCCCTCCATGACCTTGTATCCCAATCGCCGCCCGTTTTTGATGTTCACCGCCTGAATCTCGCCAAGGAGCGTACCCACCACCATGACGCTGTCCCGCACGAGCGGTGTTCCGCTGATACCCGCCTGCGCGTTGTATTGCCACACTTCCCGGAAAGGTGGACGCACAACCGACTGCGAGACATTCGTCCGCGACGGTCCTCCACCATACATCGCCCAGTCACCCGGACGGGTGAGCATCGAACGGTCGACCCGTAATCCACTGCAACCCGCAATCAAGAGAACCGAAATGGTTGCGAGTGCACAGAGACGTCGATGGTCAGAATACAGAAACAGTCGCATCAGAAATCCCACCCAAAAAAGAACTGATGGAATATCCCCTTTTGCAGTTTCGAGAGATTATGCTCGATTCTCTTTCCAATATCGTATCGGAGCACCAGGAAACCACCGAAATTCATTCGCACACCTGTTCCCAGACTGCCCAATGTCTCCAGATACTCTCTGTCCCACGCTCCGCCAAAATCCGCAAACAGCGCACCACGGATCGATCCGAACCCGATGCCTCCGAAAGGAAACCGGACACCGAGCTGATCGATAAACGGGAATCGAAGTTCGTGGCTTGTGATCCAGAGTTTTTGCCCGCGAATGGACCAACGGCGCCAACCGCGCAGGTCCCAGCTTCCGCCCATGAAGAATCTCCTCGCCTCCCGGCCTTCGTTCAGCCACACGTTGAATCGCGAGGCAAAAGCACCCCGTGTGCCGAGACGCAGGTACGTACGGTAGTCTGCTATAATAGTAAAGTAATTGACGTTCGAATACTGCACATCGCTCGTGTAGGCAAGGGTGAGTTTCAAACGATTGCCGTCCAGGGGACCGGTCGGCCCCCAGAGCGAGTTATCCCACACGAACGAGAGCGCATTGGAAACAAGCAAGGCCCGCCTCGGCAGGTCGCCGGTGTAGATATCCTTGTCCGAGTTGCTGACGGTGACGGTCCCTTCAAGACGACGGAATTTCGACAGCGGGTAACTCAGGGCAAAATATCCGCCAAACGACCGCTCATAATAGAAGAGATCAGGGTCGGTCAGGTCGTAGCGATTGCCTGAAAAACGGAAAATTCCGTACGCGTAATTCGTGCGCTTTCCAAGGGAAATGCGGGACATGGCAATATTGAAGCTCTCCAGAAGCTCCGAAGTCGCCTGCGCGGTATTGTAAATGAGAAAGTAATAGAGATCGTTACCGAGAACGTCGCTCATGGCGAGAGCCGCACCGCCCGACGTGCCGAAGACCGGATCGACCGAAATCTGACTCTGCGCGATATCGAGCTGATAGTCGCCGTCGTAGGCGAAGTTCCCCACGACCGATTCACCTGCCAGGGTCGGCGGCACCCAGCGTTTCCCGTCATGCGCGAACGTAAACATTTTCATCACGGTTGATGAATCAAACCGGGCCTGCACGTTTTTGATGCTCTTGAGCTGGAAGCTGAATTCCTCAAACGATGCGAAATAGAGCTCGCCATCTCCACCAAAGGCGGGATCGAAGGCTGCGGTGGAAAAAGAAGTGACCTTTCGCATGGTCCGCACATCTTCGGCACTCCAGCTTCCAAAAGGAATCATCCAGACATTTTGCGCGCCGTCCGCATCCGACGTGAACGCAATCATTTGGCCGTCCGGCGACCAGGCGGGAGAGAGAGAGGATTCAGATCCGTAGGTGAGATACTCGATCCGGTTCTCGTTGAGATGATAGAGAAACAGGTTATGCGATCCGGTGCTCCCGAACGGGGTGCGGTCGGAGCTGAAAGCGATCATCGAGCCGTCCGGCGACCAGGCGGGATCGCGGTCATCATAGAAATCATTCGTCAGCTTGATGAGGTCACGGGTCCTCAAATCCATCACGAACAAATCGTTATTGCCTGATTTGTCGATGGAGGAAAAAACGATACGATTCCCGTCGGGCGACCAGCTCGGCGATCCGACAACCACGAGGCTTTTGAGCCGGATGGTTTCCGAGAGGGTGTTGCTCAGAATATCGTACAGGTGGAGCACGTCGTTCTCTCCGCTTTTGGTCACAAACGCGAGAATTCCCTTCACGGAGATTGCCAGTTTACTCTGGAAAGGATGGAATGCTTCGAATTCGTCCGACGTCTCGCCCCTGATCACCACTTCGGGATCGGGTTCGTCCTCGTCCAGATTCACCCGGTACACGCTGGTATATCCTGTGTAGTTCCCTATATAATACAGCTCTTTTTTTCCATCGTGGGAGTAATAAACGGGTTTGCTGTTGAACCCCTCATCCACAATATTCTTCGTCACGCCGCTGGGGAGGTCGGAATCAACCATCAGAGGATAGTACCGTTTTTTGAGGTAGTACATCCATTCCTCGTCGAACTCTTTGTAGGTCTTCCCGATCGTCGACTTCATGACTTCGCTGAACGACTGTCCCTTCCAGAAGTTTTCGAACAGCAGGAGGATTTTTTCTTCACCGTATCGTTCGGCAATGAACTCGCAGACTTGTTGTCCCTCTTTGTACATCAGGAAGGTTCCATAGATCCGGTCCATATCGTTTACGGGAACGACATAATTGCTCAGGACCGCGTCGCGCAACACCATCTCGGCCTGGGTGTCCCACTCCGTGGACCAAAACTCCGCCAGCCCTTCCGTAAACCACAGAGGGGGCATACGGTCCTGCGTCTGGCGGTGATCGAGGAGAACGCGGTTGATCTTGCTGACGGTAAAAACGTGTACGAGCTCGTGCCGGATGACATGCGCGAACTGTTCGGTGGAACCGTTGGAAGGAATAACGACGCGGCCTTTGAGAAACTCAAAAAACCCTCCGACTCCTTCGGGGATAAACCCCGGCGTCACGTTCGTCTGCTGAAAATGGAGGTGGGAACTGTAGAAAATGAGCGGGATGCGGTTGGAGATGTTATGATTGAATTTTTGTTCGAGGTCGGCATACGCCGCCTCGGCAAACGCGGCGCCGCGCTCCGCGAGCTCGCGCATTTCAGGATAGAAATAGATGTCGAAGTGCTCGGTCTTCAGCACCTGCCATTCGAATTGCGTGTACTGAACCTTGTTCCGGCCAAAGTAATAGAATTGTCCGAACGTAAGATGGGCCAGACAAAGGGAAAGAACCAGGATGAAGAGCGTGCGTTTCAGCATCATACCTTGGCGAGTTCGGCCTTGAGATGGTCGATGACATTCACAGGCGTCGGATCTTCGTTGTTGAGAATTGCAAGATAATAACTCACCCAATCTCCGAACTGAATCAATGAAAACATTCTGGTAAGGAGGGATGTTCCCTCGCTCCAGACCTCGGAAACGCTTGCCGCGTACGGCGTTGTGATCTTCTTTGTGATGTCCTCGCGTACTTGTACGCGGCGATGTGTGCCGCGGTCGCGGAGGAACACCACGGCCATGGTTTTCATGACGTCCGTGAGCACTTTCCATCCGACAAGTTCGTTGTGGTTCATTTCCGGCAGGACATGACCCGAGCTTAGTTGCTTCGCGTTCTCCGCAATCTGCCCGCGCCATCGCACCATGACTGCATCCAGGTCGGTCGGACTGTAGATCACGGGAAGTTTGCCCTGAAGCAGCCGCGCAAGGCGGAGTGGAGCATTATCCGGTGAATCGGGATTTGTGAATGTCCGCGCATTGGTTCTGAGCAGGTCAATCGTCTCCCGGATGTCCCGCTTCTTTGGCTTGATGAACCTGAGCTTCCCGAGAGCCACCAACAGGGGGAAGAAGGAATAGCCGAGCGCTGCGCGGGGTGAGAGGCCTGGCGGAATCGCGATCATCGGTTGTTTATGCTTTTTTGCTGTTTTTGCGACAGTCCCGTCGGTGCTGATGCACAGCACCCGCGCCTTGCGTTTCGTGGCGTCTGCGTGCGCCGCGATGGTTTCTTCCGTGTTTCCCGAGTAGCTCGAAACGATCACGAGACTCTTTTTGGAAACAAACTCCGGAAGAAAATAGTGCCGGTTGACGATGAACGGAATGCGGAGTTCGTTGGACAGGTAGGACCGGAGCAAATCGCCGCCGATGGCCGATCCGCCCAACCCGGTCAGCACAATATGCTCGACTCCTTTGACATTGAGCCGGGTCTTCGCCTTTTCGCCAATCGACACTGCATCCCCCACCTGGTCCGGGAATTCCGTCATCCAGGTATACATTCCAGAGGGATCAAGACGAGTGATTTCACTTTTGAGGGAGGCCATGAGGTTTTAGAAGGTTTAAGGTTGATGTTTGGGTTAATCGTTTGAAGTTCGAGGTTCGAAGTTCGAAGTTCGAAGTTCGAGGTTCAGGGTTAAGGAATTAAGGTGGCCGATTCGTTATTCTTTCTTTCTTTCTTTCTTTCTTTCTACTGCTTACTCCATCATCCATTTTCCATCATCCATTTTCCATCATCCATTTTCCATCCCACGCCTAACTCACTTCTCAATTCGCAATTCGAAATTCGAAATTCGCAATTCGACATTCACAATTCCCCTCATCAATCCGTGATCCGCAATCGACAATCCCCAATCCGCAATCATACTACTCCACTCCCAACTCATACTCCTTCATCACTCCCGTCAAATATTTTTTCAACTCGTCCTCGGTGATCATAGAAAGGGCTTTCTTTGCGATTTTTTTCGCGTCGCGGTATTTCACGGAACGGATGATCTTCTTGATTTCCGGAATCGCCGCGGGAACAACGCTGAACTCATCCAGGCCCAGTCCCAGCAGAAGGATCGTTGCCAAAGGGTCTCCCGCCATTTCCCCGCACATGGCGACGGGGATATCACTTTCCTTGCTCCTGTCGATGATTCTTCGGAGAAATCGGACCACGGCAGGATGGAATTCCTGATAAAGGTCCGAGACCACATCGTTCCCGCGATCGACCGCAAGCAAGTACTGAATGAGGTCGTTCGTACCAATGCTCACAAAATCGACTTCCTTCGCGAGGTCCTCCACGATTACCGCCGCGGCCGGCACTTCGATCATGATGCCGATGCGGATCTTTTCGTCATAGGCAACTCCACGGGCGCGCAATTGCCCCTTGGCGTCTTGCACCAGTTGCCGGGCTTTGCGAAGCTCCTTGATATTGCTGATCATCGGGAACATCATGCTGATGTTCTTCCGCTCGCTGGCCCGGAGGATGGCGCGCACCTGCTCCAAAAAGAGCTCGGGACGGTCGAGCATCACCCTGATACCCCGCCAGCCGAGGAACGGATTGCTTTCGCGCGTCGTCTGCGACCCCATGATCTTATCCCCGCCGATATCGAACGTGCGGATGACCACGCGTTTAGGATACATCGTGTCGGCAAAAATCCTGTACTCCTCGTACTGCTCCTCCTCGCTCGGGAATACCTCTCCGCCCAGAAGCATTGATTCCGACCGGTAAAGCCCGATACCGTCCGCGCCCTGGATTTTAATGAACTCGAGTTCCTCGGACAATTCGACATTTGCGGTGAGTTCCACCCTCCGCCCGTCGGGCGTTTCTGCCGGCAGGTCCCGCAAACCGGCCAGCTTTCCTTCGAACTCTTTGTACCGGGTTTGCTTCCGGAGAATCTCATCCACGGTTGCCGCGGTCGGATTGACCACCACGACACCGCTGTATCCGTCAACAGCCATACGGTCGCCGTTACGCACAGACGCGATGAGGTGGCGCAATCCGACCACCGCCGGGATCTTCAGCGCTCGGGCGAGAAGTGCGCTGTGCGATGTCACACCGCCGACCTCGGTGACATAGGCAAGGATGGTGTTGCGGCTCAGGATCAGGGCATCCGCGGCGGCGAGGCTTTGCGACACGATCACCGGGGCGCCCTCGAGCTTCGAGATCAACTTCTCTTCCTGAAGGTTCCTCAGAATGCGGTTTCGGACGTCTTCCACATCCAGTGCACGCTCCCGCGTGTACTCATCGGACGCGGCGACCATGACCTTCCGGTATTTCTCGATCTCGTCGTGAACGATGAATTCGACATTCTTGCGCTCGTTGCGGATCCGGCTGTCGATCGAATCAAATAAGACCGAATCCTCGAGGATCATCAGCTGCGCTTCGAAAATCTTTGCCTGATGTTCTCCCAGTTTCTGTTTCGCAAAATCGTAGATCTTCGAAAGCTCCCGGCGCGACCGGTCGAGGGCCGAGCGGAGTCTCAGAATTTCCGCTTCGAGTCCCTCCGGATCGACGGTCTTCTCATTGATAACCGGAACGTGTTTTTGAAATAAGTACGCCGGCCCCACGGCAATACCCGGAGATGCGGCGATTCCTCGAAAAACGATTTCTTCCTGATTGCGATCGGGGCTCATAATGGTTCGTCGAATGCCTTGTCGAACAGTTCCTGGATGGCCGCCGCGGCTTCCTGCTCGTCCGGACCGTTGAACCGGAGAAGCAGCGTGGAGCCCTGTTCGGCCGCGAGGGTCATGACGCCGATAATGCTCTTGCCATTAATTTCGAAGCCATCCTTGTTGATCATAAAATCCGACTTGAATTTCGCGGCGAGCTTCACCAGGGTCGCCGCAGGCCTCGTATGCAACCCCGCCCTGTTTCTAATGGTTACTTCGCGTTCAATCATGAGGAAAGGTGCTAGTTAATAGTTATTGGGGCAGGTTTAGGGTTTGTCCGGGTTTTTCACCCAATAACTAATAACCATTAACCAATAACTCCCTATGCTTCAATAAGTTCTATGCAACAACATATCCGTAAACCAAAACAACATATCCCTTGCCGGTGACGGTTTCAGGGATCCAAGCTGCTGCTTTGCTTCGTCAATATCGGATCGAATTCTTGCTCCGGCGGCTTCGATTGCGCCGGTCTTCTGAAAGATCCGCTTGAACTCGCCGATCATTTTCTTCGAGGCGCCCCCGTTCTTCACAAGTCGTTTCAAAAGGAGTTTGTCCTTGCCCCGCGCCTTCTTGAGTGCTTCCAATAACAGGAACGTCTTCTTCCCTTCGCGCAAATCGCCACCGATCATTTTGCCGAACTGCTTTTCATCGCCCACAACATCGAGCAGATCGTCCTGAACCTGGAACGCCCGGCCCACAAGTTCCCCGTATTTTCTCAGCGCAGTAATTTCCGCCGAAGATCCGTTTCCGATGATTGCCCCGATCTCCGTGGCCACGGCAACCATTTTCCCGGTTTTTTTCCGGATCATCAACAAATATTCATCGACACTTACTGCGGACCGGACTTCGAATTCCTTGTCGTATGCCTGCCCTTCGCACACCTCGACGACACCTTCCGTAAAGACGCCCGCGATGTCCCTGATCCTTGGGGAATCCGTCCGCAAAAGAATTCTGTACGCGAGCGCCAGCAACTCGTCACCCACGAGAATGGCCACGTTGTCGTCCCATTTTGTATGAACGGTCGCCCTCCCCCTGCGGGAGTTCGCGTTATCCATGATGTCGTCATGGACAAGCGTAAAATTGTGGAGGATCTCAATGCCTACCCCCGCGTGAACCGCCTCCGCGGCTTTCCCTCCGACCGCTTCGCTTGCGAGCAGGACAAGGATGGGACGAATACGCTTCCCGCCGCCCGCGAGCACGTAGTTCAGCGGTTTATAAAGAGACCGGGGCTCCGTTACCTGGATGGAATCAACCAGGTACTGATCGACGAGGGCTTTGTATGAATGGTACTGTTGTTCAAAATTCATTGAAAAGCCGTTCTATTTGGATAATCCTTCGTGCCTTCGTAGTTGGTCTTTTTGAAAAGTACAGCCACAAGGACACAAAGTTACGATTCACACCAACACTAACTGTTGCCTCTTCAAGTCCTCGATTGTCCTGCAGCCCGTCAAAAACATTGCCCCGCGTATCTCCATACTCCACATATCAAGTTCGCGCAGAAGGGAGCGCTTTCCGCCTTTTTCGAGCACCTTGAGCATCGGACGCGCGGCGCCGGCAAGGTCGGCCCCAAGCGCGATCGACTTGGCGACATCGAGGCCTGATGCTACTCCCCCGGATGCGATGAGGGTGAGATTCGAATGCTGTTGTTTCAACGCGCTTACCTGCCTTAACGCATCCACGGTTGAAATCCCCCAATCCCAAAACGACGATGCAAAATCACGACCCCGCTTTCCGTTGCGCGAACTGCCGCGCCGCAGGATTTCCACACCCGCCCAGCTCGTTCCGCCCGCCCCTGCCACATCGATGATCGTCACTCCAACTTCGATCAGCCGCCGGGCAACATGAGCAGAGATGCCCGCTCCGATCTCCTTGACAATAATCGGTATCCCCAGATCCCGTACGAGCATCCCGATTCCGCGCAAAACTCCGGAGAATTCGGGGTTTCCTTCGGGCTGAAGAAATTCCTGGAGCGGATTGAGATGCACGGCGAAAGCATTGGCTTTGACCAGATCGGCAAGGCGCTTCACAGGGGCGGAACTCTTGAGCTTTGCGACTTCCGCCGCGCCGATGTTGCCGAAAATCGGAATATCCCTCGCGACTTCGCGGACGATGCTGTACGAACGATGGTGTGTCCGGTCTTCAATTGCCTGCCTCTGGCTTCCCACACCCATAGCGAGCCCTCGTTCGGCGCACACTTCTGCCAGGCCGCGGTTGATGCGTTGGGCATCGCGGTATCCGCCGGTCATGCTTGAGACGATCAGCGGAAGGCCGACGCGTTTTCCAAGAAAGGTTGTTGAAGAATCGACGTCCGAGAGGCTCAGCTCGGGAAGAGCGTTGTGGAGGAAGTCAAACCGCTCAAATCCTGCGGATTTTCCCCGAAAGGAAACGTCGCGGGAGAGCGTGATTTCGACATGCTGTTGCTTGCGGGATGATGTTGGGGATTTCATGGCTCACTCTGGGGTCATAATAACGAAACAGGGTGCGAGAATCAAGGAACGCGCCATCACATCACGGTCCCATTCGAAACGGTTTGAAAGAGAGAGAATTCTTTTTTATCTTGATGATTGTCCCGATTTCTTCCCGCACAAGATCACCCGGATGGATTCATGAGAGCTATCGTTCCGGTCGCCGGCGTCGGGAGCCGCCTGCGCCCTCACACATACACAGTGCCCAAGGTTCTGCTGAACGTCGCCGGAAAACCCATCATCGGCCACATCATGGACAAGATCATTGCCCATGGCGTCGACGAAGCGACGATCGTGATCGGCTACCTGGGTGAGAAGATCAGGGAGTACATTCTCAAAAACTACACCATTAAGGTCGATTTTGTCGAACAGGAAGAACGCCTGGGACTCGGGCACGCAATTTTTCTCTCCCGACACACCATCTCCCGCGATCCCATTCTGATTATCCTCGGCGACACGATTTTCGACGCCGACCTCTCCGCCATGGTGGCAAGCAAACAATCGGTGATCGGTGTTCACAACGTGGATGACGCACGGCGGTTCGGTGTTGCGGAAACGACGGACGGATTCATCACGAAACTGGTCGAAAAACCTGAGCACCCGAAAAGCAACCTGGCCGTCGTCGGCCTGTATTATATAACCCAGCCACAACTCCTTATCGAAAGTCTGAAGGAACTCATCAAATCCAACACCCGCACCAAAGGCGAGTTTCAGCTGACGGACGCCCTTCAAATGATGATCGATAAGGGCGAGAAAATGAAGACGTTCGATATTCAGGGCTGGTACGATTGCGGAAAACCGGAAACCCTGCTCTCAACAAACAGGACCCTGCTGGCAAACCTGCCTCCCCCAAAACCGGCGCCCGGGGTTGTCATTCAGCCCCCGGTGTTCATTTCGCCGAAGGCCACCGTGCGCAATGCGGTCATCGGCCCGCATGCGACCATCGCCGAGGGCGCAGTCGTCGAGAACTCGATCATCCGGAACTCCATCATCAGCGAAGACGCCAAAGTCTCCGATGCCTTGCTTGAAGACTCGATTGTAGGAAGTAATGCGATTGTGAAGGGAAGTTACAAGAGGATCAATATCGGGGATTCGTCAGAGCTTGAGTTTGATTGAGGATTGCGGATTGAGGATCGCGGACTGTGAGAGCTGTAGAAGATCGTGGCTGAAGAGTCTCACCTGCTTCGCAGTCCGAAATCAACAATCCGCAATCCGCAATTACTTTGCATATTGCATGTACAACGAAATATTCACTAAACGACCTTATCACTTATGAAGCACCTCTTCACTTCCGAATCCGTTTCCGAAGGACATCCGGACAAAGTCTGCGACCAGATTTCCGATTCCGTCCTCGACGAAATTCTCGCGCATGACCCGATGGCAAGAGTCGCATGCGAGAGCTTTGTCACCACTGGCCTGGCTCTTGTCGGCGGTGAAATCACCACCAACCATTACGTCGATGTCCAACGCATCGTCCGCAATGTGATCAAGAGCATCGGCTATACGGAGGCCGGTGTGGGCTTCGATGCGGATTCCTGCTCGGTACTTTCCGCGATTCACGCGCAGTCGCCGGACATCGCCCAGGGTGTGGATACCGGCGGTGCGGGAGACCAGGGAATGATGTTCGGATATGCCTGCAGTGAAACACCCGAGCTGATGCCCATGCCGATCATGCTCGCCCACAAGCTCGTTAAGCGCCTTTCGGTCATCCGCAAAAAGCACAAGAAGGATATGCCGTACCTCAGACCCGACTCGAAATCACAGGTCACCATTGAGTATGAGGGCAAACGGCCGATCCGCATTGACACCATTGTGATCTCCACGCAACACGCTGCGGGAGTGAAACAAAGTACGATCAAATCCGATGTGATTGACCACGTCGTGAAGAAGGTCATTCCGCCACACCTGCTGGACAAGAAAACGCGTTACTTCGTCAATCCAACGGGACGGTTCGAGGTGGGCGGTCCGCATGGAGACAGCGGATTGACAGGTCGAAAGATCATCGTCGATACCTACGGCGGGCGGGCGCCGCATGGAGGCGGAGCATTTTCCGGAAAGGATCCCACGAAAGTCGATCGCAGCGCGGCGTACGCGGCGCGGCATCTTGCCAAGAACGTCGTCGCGGCGGGACTTGCTTCCGAGTGTCAGATCCAGGTTGCCTATGCCATCGGGGTCGCCGAGCCGGTTTCGGTTCTCGTGCAGACTTTCGGTACGGGCCTTGTTCCGGACCACGAAATCGCCCGCATCATTCACAAAGAAGTGGATATGAGACCCCTCGGCATCATCAAGCGCCTCAACCTGCGCCGGCCCATTTATCGCCAAACGGCTTCCTACGGACACTTTGGGCGGAATGAAAAAGAGTTCACGTGGGAGAAATTGGACCTGGTTGGATTGTTAAAAAGAGCGGCGAGGTAGGTTTTAGGTCGTAGGTTTAGGTATCAGGTATAAGTTATTAGGGGGGTGTTATGGGGGAGTATATTTTTGGACTCGAGAATCTGGATGTTTACAAACGAGCTCGGGAATTTCGGAAGGAAATCTATAACCTCGCAAGAAAACTTCCGGCAGAAGAACGGTTCAATCTGGCATCTCAAATGCGCAGAGCGGCTGTTTCGGTTACCAACAACATTGCTGAAGGCCACGGACGATTTCATTTTCAAGAGAGTATTCAGTTTTTCAGGCATTCCCGCGGTTCCATGCAGGAATTAATGGATGATCTAAATGTCTGTCTCGATGAGAATTACGAAACCGAGCAACACATTCTCACATTGAAAGCAGAAGCAATTGAGATCTTAAGGATGCTGAATGGGTACATTGCCTTTCTAAAACGAAGCAAAGAAAAGAGCATTGCAAAATCCTAATGCATAATACCTAATACCTAGTTCCTAATACCTAGTACCTAATACCTAATAACTGATACCTAATAACCATTAACCTATAAGGCTCAACCCCCGCACCATGAACGAAAAACCCGGCACCTACAAAGTCAAAGATCTCTCACTCGCCAAAGACGGCAAACTCCGCATCGAATGGGCTGAGTCGCGCATGCCCGTGCTCATGGCCCTCCGCGAAAAATACAGGAAGACCAAGCCCCTGAAGGGCTACAAGATCGCCGGTTGCCTGCATGTTACCAAGGAAACGGCGGTTCTCGTGAAAACCTTCATCGAGGTGGGCGCACAGGTGAGCTGGAGCGGCTGCAATCCGCTTTCCACGCAGGACGACGTTGCCGCGGCGCTTGCGGCCGACGGCGTGTCCATTTTTGCGTGGCACGGAATGGACGTCAAGGAGTTTTACTGGTGCATCGAAGAAACGCTCAAGATGCAGCCGAACCTCACGCTGGACGACGGGGCCGACCTGATCTTTACGATTCACAACAAGCACCCTGAAATGGCGGGAAAAACCGTGATTGGCGGAACCGAGGAAACAACGACCGGCGTGCAGCGTCTCCGTGCGATGGCCGGCGACGGAGCCCTCCGCTATCCCGTGATCGCCGTGAACGATGCCGAAACAAAATGGGATTTTGACAACGTGTACGGAACGGGCCAATCGACGCTTGATGGCATACTCCGATCCACCAGCGTTCTGATCGCCGGAAAGAATTTCGTCGTTGCCGGATTCGGCCATTGCGGCCGCGGAGTGGCGCTCCGGGCCAAGGGCCTCGGCGCCAATGTGATCGTCACAGAAGTGAAGCCTACTGCTGCTCTGAAGGCAACTCTCGAAGGGTTCCGGGTGATGGATATGGATGATGCCGCCCGGGTCGGCGATATTTTCGTCACTGCCACCGGCGTCAAGGACATCATCATTGACCGGCATTTCAAGGCCATGAAAGACGGCGCCATTGTCTGCAACACCGGACACTATGATTGCGAGATCAACATTAATCACCTGAAGAAACTCGTGAAGTCCATCCGCACAGTCCGCTCCGACAACGAAGAGTACCGGTTCAGCAACGGAAAGCGCATTTATCTGCTCGCTCAGGGCCGTTTGGTGAACCTGGCTGCCGCAGAAGGTCACCCGTCGGAAGTGATGGACATGTCGTTTGCCAACCAGTTTATGTCCCAGCTCCGCCTTGCAGAAGCTCACAAGAAAGGCCAGAAATTGGAGAACAAGGTGTACGACATTCCGGCAGAACAGGACCAGGAAATCGCAACGGTGAAACTCCGCACCATGGGCCTCAGCATCGACACCCTGACGAAGGAACAGATCAAGTACATGACGGATTATTCGGCTGGGACGTAGCGGCGTTGGTTGTTACGTACTGGTCATTGCTTAATTGGGACACTCGTGATGAAGTCCGGCATCTCCTGCGATTCGCCTGATGATGTCGGACTTTTCTTTTCATGTTCCTGCAACCGCCTGTTGACTGCAATTCTTTCCTGTCGTACATTGCCCACCATCCTTTTTTGTCCGATTAATCCTATTCAAGGGGAGGTATCATGAGAATCCTTGCCACCGCGTTGTTCCTCGTTGCCCTCGTGGCATCGGTTTCCTTTGCCCAGGTTCTGACCGTCACAACAGCGATGGACACCGTTGATGCAAACGACGGCCTTTTGTCCCTCCGCGAAGCCGTGGATTCGGCCAATGCCGCGACCGGATCGCAGGAGATTCGCTTCGACGGCACCCATTTTCATACCGATTCCGCACGAGCAATCTGGCTGCGGTCGTCATTGATCCTGACCGATCCCGCTGGAGCGGTGATTCAGGGTGCGCCCCAGTTCGTGACTCTTCGGCACGATACGTCGCTCGCCGATACCGTGCGCTTCGACGCGCTCGTACTCCGGTCGGGAAGCACTACGATCGCCAACCTCGTCATAAGAGACATCAAAGGAGCCGGCATCGTCATCGACACCGTTACTGTTGGCCCTGTTGTCATCGGTCCGAATAACAAAATCATAAACACGGAGGAATCCGGAATTCGGATTATTAAAAGTTCAAACAGTACGATTACCGGAAACCTCGTGACGCAATCCGGTTGGTGGGGCGAGAATGACGGCATTGCCATTTCGGACACTTCCGGCGCCGTCACTGTAGAAAACAATCAGATTACTTCGAACTATGGATCAGGAATAGGATCCTATGGCTCCGGTCCGCTCACCGTCCGGAACAATTATATTGCGCGAAACATGTACTACGGTGTCAATATTTCCGGCGGCGATGGCGGGCATTTGATCGAGGAGAACATTGTCGTCGCAAACCAGTGGGATGGCATCTCGTTGATGGGGGGAAGTGAAAACACGATCCGGGAGAATTCCATTGGCGATTCCTCAGCAGTCTATTTCGTCCCCACGCTGGCGTTCTCTGCAGAAACTCCTCCCCTGGCTCAAAAAAAGCCCATGAGAATCGACGCGGAGTATCCTGCTTTGGCACAGGCCCGCCGGATCAGGGCACAATCGGATGAGGCAAAGCTTCATCGCATCAAACCTGAACGCAGATCCCTCCCGGGAACCCGGGAACTGCCTCCCCCGCAACCGGCTCCGATACGCACCTTGACGGCTGATGCTTCGGCGGCAATGGATCATAACGGTAATGGAGGGAGCGGCATAGCCCTCTACGGAACCACAAACACAGTGATTGAGGATAATCTCATTTATGGCAGCGGGAACGACGGAATCTATCTGAGCTACCACTATGTGGACGAAATCACGATCGTATACGCGGATGGAATCATGATTCAGCGTAACAGAATCGAGCGCAGTTCCAATGCGCATATTCAATTCTATCAGGTCGGGATGCTGACTGTTCGGAACAACTCAATGCTGTTTTCGTCGTCCGGCATCGATGGCGGTGGCGGCGAGTTTGCTTACAGAAGCTCTCTGCAGGCGGCATCACCGGGAATCCGCCTGGCCGCGCAAATCCCGTCTGTGATTGAGATTGTGGAGAACTATATCACGCAGGGTGGTTCTGAAGGGAGGGCCATCTATATCTATGGGACCGAATCGGCACTCGTCGAGCGCAATATCCTGGACAAATATTATGACGGTGCTGTGATATATTCCACCGTACGAGCGGTCATTCGAATGAACGATTTCTCCAATATCGATTCTTATGCTGTCGAGGCAAGCGTTTCGGACAGCCTGTGGATTTACGATAACAAGATCCGCAATTGTCAGTCCGGCATTAATGCCAGCGGCCCATATGAGGGACAAAGTTTCGCCGATGCCTCGCGCAACACTCTGACCGCCGTTGAATACGAAACTTTCAGGCTGTTCGGTTTTCAGAATGCCCTCGTTCAGGGCAATGTCATCGACGGCTCTTCCTCCACCGGGATAGAGATCGGAAGTCTTGGATCAGCGGTTGTCTCGGGGAATTCCGTGCTGAATAATGCTGGCACGGGTCTCTATGCCAATTCCGTGAATTCCCTTGACCTCACCGGGAACATCTTTAGGGGACAGTATGATGATAGCGGATTGGAAGTGAGTGAAGTTCAGAGGGCCTCTGTGAGCCATAACAAAGTTGAGGACAACGACGGAACGGATTTCAGTTCTGTCGATTCCCTTTGGGTGTGGGGCAATTCATTCCTTTCGAGCCGCGGGGACGGCCTCGAGGTGTACTCTTCGCGGATGGCCCACATTTGGAATAACGATTTCTACGGCCATCAGAGTGATGGTGCCTATCTTGAATATGTTGATTCACTCCTCTTCGAAAAGAACAACGTCTCGCAAAACATGAATAACGGTATCAGACTCTACGATAATCAGGGACCGCATATTCGGTACAACACGATCCTCGAGAACGGAGACGCAGGAATTGATTCCTGGTACGATTCGTCGTTTGTCATGGAAGACAACTTCATCGCACTGAACAGAAATGGCTTTTCGATTTATAACACCGATGGTACCTCGAGCCTTACGAGTAACACGTTCTTCCGCAACCTGGAAGGATCATATTACTCCGGCGCCATACAGTCCCTGAACGCGAAGAATAACTACTGGGGAGATCCGACGGGACCCAGGGACGAACAAGACTTCGACGGGCTCGGCCTGACGAACCACGGCGGACAAGGCGATGACGTCAGTGAATCCATCGATTGGAGCCCGTTCCTTACTGAGCCCCCGTACCTCTCCGAATCCCGCCCGGCTGTCGCCGAGATCGCTCCCTCGGAATCGCCCCGCTCAGGCGGAATGACCGCAACAGTGCGCGGGCGGCAGTTCCTGCCCGGCTGCATTCTCGTGTTCGGCAAAGACACCGTGCAGAATGTCGAATACGTTGCCTCCAACCTCCTCGCCTTTACAATTCCGCCCGGCCGCGGCGGGCCCGTTGACGTGATTATCCACAATATGAATGGAAAGTCGGACACGCTGAAATGGGGCTTCCGGTATGAGAACAACAGCCCCTTTGCCTTCTCATTGATCTCCCCGGCACCCAACAGCACCATCGGCACCGCAAATCCGAGATTTATCTGGAATCGTTCCGTTGATCCCGACGGTGACGCTGTGGAATATATCCTCCAATACTCTAACACCACAACGTTCGAGAACCCGGTTGTCATTGAGGCGATTTCCGACAGCTCGTTCCTCCTGCCGGAAAACGCGCTGACCGCCAACACGACGTATTACTGGCGGGTCGTTGCGTCGGATACACGGGAGGGCTACGCCACATCGGCGGTTCATCAGTTTGCGACAGGATTGGTGTTGAGCGCAGAGACCTTGGACCAATTGCCCGCAAGCTTTGCCCTCGACCAGAACTATCCGAATCCCTTTAATCCGACAACCACCATCAGATTTCAGTTGCCTGAAGCCGCGATGGTGACGTTGAAGATCTTCGATCTCCTCGGCCGGGAAGTGGCAACCCTGGCAAACGATCAGCGCCCGGCAGGATATTATGTGGAACAATGGAACGGACGAAGCAATGCCGGGGTGCAGGTTTCCAGCGGAGTGTATTTCTATCGCATCGATGCCGGGAATTTCACGCAGATCAGGAGAATGTTGTTTGTGAAGTAATTTAGTTGATAATCTTCGAACCTCGAACTTCGAACCTCGAACTTCGAACCTCGAACCTCGAACTTCGAACCTCGAACTTCGAACCTCGAACTTCCCATGACCATCACCCCAATGTCCCTCGGCGATCTGTTTGACCGCTGGTTCAAATTGATCGGAAAAACGTGGCTTCGGAATCTCATTCTTGCCGCCATCATCATGGGTCCCGCGACGTTGATCCTCGCGATGTGCATGGACGTCGGATTCGGTCAGATTGCCGGATTGGCGGATTTCGATGCTTCGGATTCTGATTCGGGCTTTAATCCCGCTCTTGTTGAGTTCCTCGCGTGGTTTCTTCTCGGCCTCACGTTGTTTTTCCTTGGAACCGTTGGGGCCATGGTAGCCGTGACGATGGTTGGCTGCGCGGAAATGAGCGGCAAACCTCTTTCATGGCAGGAAGCCCTGCAGTCCGCGTTTGCGATGCCCTTCCTCAGGATTATCGCGCAGTACCTCCTTCTTGGCATCGGCTTCGTATTGCTGGCGGGCATTCCGTACGCATTGATCGCCGGGGGCATTGCGGCGGAGTCCGTAGGGCTCGGGTTGTTCGGCGGGCTTCTGCTCTTCGTGATGATCCCCGCGATCCTCTATCTTTCCATCAACTTCGCCTTTCTTGTTCCCGCGGTGACGTGGGAGAACGAGTCCGTCATCGGGGCTTTTCGCAGGAGCTGGGAACTGGTGCGCGGAAATTGGTGGCGTACGTTCGGCATCCTCATTCTCATGAACCTCGTGGTCAGCTTCGCCGTTTCCATCGTCATGACGCCCTTCTCTATTATTATACTGTGGGACTTCTTTCTGAACTATTTCGAAATGCTCGGTTCTCTGGGAGGGGGCGAGCCTGATTCCGCGTTTGCCCGTGAAATGATTGCGTCCTACGGATTCGCATTCGGCATCGTCAATGCACTATCATCCATCGCTCAGGTGATCGTCGCTCCGTTGTACCTTGTTGTCATGTATTTCGACCTCCGCGCCCGAAAAGGCGAGTTCCACCAATCTGCGGAACCGGCTCCCGCGCCCATACGCTAAGGCCGGATCTTGATCCCCTCCGCCCCGCCCGCATCGGATGTACTTCTGAACGGTTCCTGGGAACGCTCCGCCCGCAGTCTGAATACTGCTGCACTCCTCGGCCTCCTGGGAATCGGCATACTGTATTTCAATGCTCAATCCATTCTCGCCCTCATCGCCGTCTTTGTAACTCAGTTCACCGTCGAACCACCCGATCTTTCAGGCGGCTACCTCGAGCGCTTTCTTGAAAACATCCGCCATCTTGCAAATCCGCTGCGCACCGCGGTTGTTGTTTCCCAGTACGTGTTCATGCTCTTGCCCGCCCTTCTGCTTGTCCGCTACTGGCATTCAACGGATATCCGGCGGTATATTCGGCTCGCACGCGCCCCCATTGCAGAGATCTTGCTGGCCCTGCTTGCAACCCTCATGATCATCCCGTCGGCCAACTTCATTGCAGACGAGCTTGTGCGCCAGCTTGGCGTGCCGCGCACGATCATGGAAATCAATGCCGAGATCTTCACGTCCCGCAGCCTCGGCGAATTCCTTTGGCTGGTTTTTGTCGTGTGCATAACACCCGCATTGTGCGAGGAGATCTTCTTCCGGGGATTTGTTCAGAGGACGTTTGAGCGAACAGTCGGATGGAAGAGCGTGGTCCTTGTCGGAGTGATTTTCGGACTTTTTCATTTCAGTCCCCTCGGACTTATCCCGCTGTCGATTCTGGGGATGCTCTTCGGCTATTTTTTCTACCGCAGCAAGAGCCTCCTTCCGCCGATGCTCGCCCACTTCGCTAACAATGTTCTCGCGGTGTATTTTCTCTACAAGCCGGAAGAAGGAGCGGGGATGGCGATGGAGTCGATTCCGCTGTGGCTGGTGGGAGTAACACTTCCCGTTGGAATTGCGATGTTGTATCTATACGAACGATTGACTGGAAGGAAAATCGAGAACAGCTAACCAACATTCGCAATTCGAAATTCGCAATTCGAAATTCACCCTCATTCACTCTTGCCCTCTTTCACTCTTTCACTCTTACCCTCTTTCACTCTTACCCTCATTCACTCATAGATCCTCCCCGCCACCACATTCGTCAGTTCCTTGATCAACTCCTTCTCCCCCGGCGCCACGTGTCTGCTTTGATGCCAGATGATCTCCTTTGGCTCGTAGGCAGTCTCAAACAACTCCTCTGCAGATTCCCGCGTAAAAAAACTGTCGCCCTCGCTGTTGATCATCACGAGTTTTCTCGGAGCCAGATGCCGAATGTATTTCGTCGGCTCGAAAGCCGCCAGAATTCCGCCCCCCAGCCATCCGGCCAGCCAGGAAGGAATGGCAACGCCCCATCGTTCGGAGTTATGCGCAATCACGCCTGAGAGATTGCCTCCGGCCTGAACGACGACAAGTTGTTTTACACGGGGTTCCAGCACGGCAGCGGGAATCCCGGTAAACGATCCGAAACTCACGGACACAACCGTCACGTCATTCGGATCGGCCACAGTCTGAGTAAAAAGCCAGTCGAGGCAATTCAGCAAAAGAGGAACTGCGCGGTAACCCATGGAGCGGAGCTCAAACGTTGTTCCCACCGAGGCCCAGCCGCGAAAATCCCATTCTCCTTCAAACGGATAATCCACCCCCATCAGAATGACGCTGTCCTGACCCTCGATCATTTCGATCACTTCCCTTCCGGTCTCGATCCCCACACACAACAGCGCTGCCGGAAACGGGCCCTCGCCTTTTGGAATTCGGATGCGGCCATGAAGAGAATCGCCTGAAGAGGAGAAAAGAGAAAACTCAAAAGTGCGGGTCAGC
>JBBDYD010000092.1:0-1474 GCA_040901865.1 Bacteroidota bacterium
GGCCTAATCATTAACTTCGGAAGCAAAGTTGAAATCAAGAGACTGATTCTCACGACGCAGAACAAATAGATTGTCTCTTACCATCATTCTAATAACCCATCTGTGAGTATCAGCGAGCATCAGTGAGTATCCGCGCAAACAAGGAGTAATTATGGGCTTCTCAACCAAAGCCATCCACGCCGCCATTGAACCCGATCCCACCTACGGGTCCATCATGACCCCCATTCACCTGACCTCCACTTACGTCCAGGAGGAGTTGGGGAAAAACAAGGGGTACGAGTATGCCCGTGTGTCCAATCCAACCCGAACCGTCCTTGAGCGTCAGATTGCGGAGCTGGAAGGCGGAAAAGAGGGCCTTGCATTTGGCTCGGGAATGGCGGCAATTTCGACACTATTTGCCTACTTGAAGTCCGGCGACCATGTTGTTTCTTCGCATAACGTGTATGGCGGAGTCTATCGGCTGGCTCAGGCATTGCTGAAGGATTACGGCATCGATTTCGATTTCGTGGACACGACGGACCTCGACAACGTCCGGAAGGCAATTCGTCCGGCAACGAAGATGGTGTATATCGAAACCCCGACCAATCCGACCATGGAAATCACCGATCTGGCAGGTGTAGCCAAACTGTGCAAAGAGAAAAAGGTCATTTCTGTGGTTGATAACACGTTTGCGACCCCCTATTTGCAGAATCCGCTCGAATTCGGAATCGACATTGTAGTGCATTCCGCCACAAAGTATCTTAACGGGCACAGCGATATGCTGGGTGGACTGATTGTTTTGAACGACGATGCCATTATCGAACGGCTCCGGCTTTTGCAGAAATCCATCGGCGGGATCATGAGTCCGTTCGAGGCGTGGATGTGCCTCAGGGGCATCAAAACTCTTGTCGTCCGAATGGATCGTCATAATTACAATGCTCTCGCGGTTGCCGACTTTCTTTTGAAACACCGCGCGGTCAAGAAAGTGAATTTCCCGGGTCTGGTTTCACATCCTCAGCATCGGCTTGCCAAGAAACAGATGAGGGGGTTTGGCGGAATGATATCTTTCGATCTTGGAAGCCTCGACAAAACCAAGATGTTCCTGAAGCGTGTAAAACTTTGCGCCCTGGCCGAGAGCCTTGGCGGAGTGGAGACATTGATCTCTCACCCGGCAACCATGACGCATTCATTTATATCGCCGGAACAGAGAAAGAAGATCGGAATTACCGACGGCCTTGTCCGCCTCTCGGTGGGAATTGAGGATGTGGAGGATATCGTAGATGACTTGAAGGGTGCGTTAAGATGAATGCCGGATTGTTGGAGCGAAGCGGAGATCCCGCCTTGAGATGTATTTCATTTTTCTTTTTGTTTTTTGATTTCTCTTTGCTTTTTGCTGTTTTCTTTTTCCCCTGACCTCTGACCTCTGACCTCCGACCTCTCGCCCTGAGCGAGCGCCACGCCCTTTGTGGCGCGAGTCGAAGGGCTGACTTCTGAC
>JBBDYD010000092.1:1574-33064 GCA_040901865.1 Bacteroidota bacterium
CCTGAGCGAGCGCCACGCCCTTTGTGGCGCGAGTCGAAGGGCTGACTTCTGACGTCTGATCTCTGACTTCTCCACCACTCTTCACCCTTCACCCTTCACCCTTCACCCTTTACCCTTCACCCTTCACCCTTTACCCTTCACTCTTTTCCCGCCAACACCTCGCTCACCGCTATGAGCAGTTGTTCGGCTGTAAAGGGTTTGGTGAGCGCTCTTGTGATCTCAAGTCGTTTCACGACGGCATCTGAAATCGCATCATGTTGACCGCTCGCGGCTATGATCCTGATGGCCGGATCGATTTTGCGCAGTGCTCGTATCGTTGCTGCCCCGTCCATAATCGGCATTGCCATGTCCGTAAGGACCAACTGAACCTCCTTCCGATTTCCAATGAATTGCGTAACCGCTTCCGTGCCGTCCGCGGCTGTCAGAACGGTATAGCCGAACATCTCGAGGGTTTGCTTCGTCATTTCTCGCAATGAGACCTCGTCTTCAACCACAAGCAGCATTTCTCCATTCCCGCGCGGGAGCTCCAGAAGGCCGGCGCCAGGTTTCACCTCCCCTCCGGGAAGGGCGGGCATGAGGATCCTGAAGGTCGTTCCGCGATTGACTTCGCTGTACACATCCACACCTCCTCCGTGTCCCTTGACAATAGTGTCAACGGTGGACAACCCGAGCCCCGTTCCTTTCCCCGGGTCCTTCGTTGTAAAAAACGGATCGAAGATTTTCTCCAGAATGTCCTTGGGCATTCCCGATCCGGTATCAGTCACTTTCAGGAGGATATAGGGGCCGGATTTCAGTCCAGCATGCATTTGAGCATAGGTATCATCCACTACAAAGTTTTCAGCGATGATGGTAAGACGCCCGCCGCTCGGCATGGCGTCGCGCGCGTTGACGCAGAGGTTTATGAGTAGCTGATGGAGCTGCGTCGCATCACCTGATATATTCCACAGATTTTTTGCGACCTGACTTTGCAATTCAATATTCTTGGGGAACGTTTCCCGAATAAACCGTTGCACTTCTTCGATGACATGCTTGGGGTTGAGTAGCCCGAACTCTCCGGAGAATCCTCGTGCGAACGCCAGTATTTGCTTCACCATGTTGGCTCCACGCTGGGCGCTTCCTTCCATACTCTCCAACAGTTGAAGCGCACGACTGTCCGTTACGTGCTTTGCAACCACTTGAATGCCAAGAAGGATCGGCCCCAGCGCATTGTTGAGATCGTGCGCTATGCCCCCGGCCAGCGTACCGATACTTTCGAGCCGCTGCGCCCGGAGCAACTGGCTTTCCAGCCTTTTTTGCGCGGTGATATCAGAATTGATGACCAGGATCGACTTGGGGTTGCCCGTTTCATCCCTGACGAGTGTCCATTGACTGTTGACAATCACATCTTTGTCCGACTTTGTTTTTTGGCGCAGTTCCCCATACCACGATCCATTCTGAAGAACCTCCGCTCGGGCTTTCACAACTTCTTCCGTGGTTCTGTACAGAAAATCGGGAGCAGCCTTTCCGAGAACTTCGTCCAATTTCCAGCCATACAACTGCTCGGCGCCTTTGTTCCAAAACGTCACCCGGCTTTCGAGATCCCGGACAATAATGGCATTGCCCGCTAATTCCAACAGCCTTGCCTGTTCTTCCACCTTCTTCTCGGACTCCTTCCGCTTCGAAATGTCCCGGGCTATCCAGAACACCGTTGTTGCTGACAGGGGTGAGATTCTGGCGTCGAACCAGATCACTTTGTTGCCATTGGCGAGACTGTATTCATAGGAAATCGTCTGCCCGGACGAGAGACACTCAAGGATCTTCGACAGAATTAGATCGGCATCCTGTTTTTCAAGAATTTCATGGATCGTACGCCCAAGCAATTCGTTCGGCGGCCGATAGAGGTTCAACGGATTGGTTGGGGCGATCTTTATATAGCGCCCTTCGTTGTCAAGGATCATGACGACATCGGTCATGGCGCCGAACAGCGCGCGAAGCTCCTCTTCCGCCTGCCGACGTTGAATGGCACTTGCCACCTGGCCTGAGACAAATTCGAGGATCTGTTTCTCCCGCACCCCGTATGCATGCTCATTCTCGTAGTCCTGCACTACCATCGCTCCAACGGTCTTTCCATTGATCTTCAAAGGAACCCCGAGCCAGATTGCTGACGGCTCCCCGACAAGCTCGGCCTCCCCCGCATTGATCAGCTCCTGATGTCTGGCGGGATTGCAAAGGAGCGTAGCCCCCGTTCGAATGACATATTCTGTCAGCCCCTTTCCGCTCTTGTGGGGTGGAGACGGAGCTTCCTTTTCATCGACAGAATAGGGGAAACTGATGAGGTTCTGCGTTTCATCATATAATGAGATGTAGAAATTCCGGGTAGGCATGACCTCACCAACGATTTCGTGGACTTTGCCAAAAAGGACTTCCATGCTTGGCGAATACCCTGCTTCCTGCGAAATCCTATAGACGGCACTTCGAAGCTTTTCAGCGCGAACCCGGTCAGTAACATCCTCCCCGATGCTGGCCGTCCCGATAGCGGTGCCGGCACCGTCCCGCAAAACCGTGTTGTTCCATTGAATATTTCGCAATTCGCCTGACTTCGTGATGATCGGATTTTCATGGTGTGCGGGGATAGTTTCGGCCGCAAGCGATCCAAGGAAGAGCTTCCTGACCTCTTTTCCACCATCCGGCAGGAACATTGAAAACCAGTCTTTCTGAATGACCTGTTCGCGCCGCCAGCCGGTCAGCGTCAGGAAAAAGTCATTGCAGAAGGTGATCTTCCCTGACGTATCAATCGTTAAGGCAATCATCTTCACATTCTCAAGCATTTCGCGGAATCGTGTCTCGGATTCGCGCAGGAAGTCTTTGGAACGTTTACGATCTGAAATGTCTGTGACGATACCGTAGAAGCGAGTGATGTTTCCCTCGTTGTCCAGAGTCGGCTTTGCGCGTGTTTCAATCCACTTCACGATACCGTCCGCGCGAACGATGCGCCACTCACCAATGGAAGGAATTCCGCGAAACAATTTCGCTTCAAAATCATCGGCGATGCCCTTATCCTCGGGAATGACCGCATCCTTCCAGATTGTCGGATTATTCAAGAAGACGGATGGGGAAACTCCATAGACCTGCATGCAAGCCGGCGAGACCTGTAAGACCTTGAAGCTCGCCGCGTCGAAGGAGAAGAGCACTTGGTCCAGGTTGTCAAAAAGTCCGCGGAGCTGATCATTCGAGACCGTAAGGGCTTCTTTGGATCTTCGTTCTTCTGTTACATCCTTTCCGGTCGATACGAAGGAAATGATCTCCCCCGATTCATCCACCAATGGCGTGATAGTCTGTTCTTCAAAGTAGAGTTGGCCGTTCTTTTTCCTGTTGATAAACGTTGCACGGAAGGACTTGCCGCCTACGATCGTCTCCCAGAGCCGCTTGTAGAATGAATCATCCAATTCCCCGGATTTGAGAATTCTCGGCGTCTTGCCAATGACCTCTTCCTTCTTGTATCCTGTAAGTTTTTCAAAAGAGGGATTGACGTACTCGATGATGCCGTCCTTGTTCGTCACAACGACGTTGTCTGCCGTTTGCTCCACCACTCGCGAAAGACGCCGCAGTTCTGAGGTAAGTGTTTCGAGTTCGACGGTTTTTCCCTCCAGGTTCAACAACAGTTGGTCCGTGTGATCCCGAAGGACGCTTCCACTTGAAAGCGATGCAGGCGGTCTGCGCCTTTTTTTCCCACTTGATGTAATTCCACGAATCGTATCGATAATGAACTTCGCAGAAACCGGTTTGTGCAGAAACGCATCTGCACCGAGTTGCAAGGCGGACTTTTCATCGCTGGGTGAGGTGAACATCGAGGTGCAGAAGAGAAATGGAATCTTATCATACTTCCTGTTGACCCTGACCTTGGTGCACAATTCGTATCCCCCCATTTTCGGCATGACCACGTCTGATACGATACCGTCCACGGATTCCCGCTTGAGGGCGGCAAGCGCCTCTATGCCATTTTCCGCTTCGATGACGCTGGCACCCTCGGACTCCAGGGTCGCTCGCAGAAGCTTCAGCTGTTGCTTCAAATCATCCACAATCAGGATTTTCATTCCCCGATTCCCTCCCTCTTCCGGGTGGTTTCAAACCTACCAGAAAAGAATTTTCCGCCGGATAAGGGTACAGGTGTCGTGTTGGGTTGGCTTTCAACAAGCGGACGGGTCAACGTCGAATCTGAAAGATGCATCACATCGCCCCGGTTCCAGAACTTTGATGAAGGGATTTACCACTGACGGTGAACAACTCCGTTCGGGAATATACCCGGCCCCCAAGTGGCAACGAGAGGGTTGTCCTGGAGAGAACTCTCTCTACTTTAAATGTATTCAAGAGCAGGGGCTTTGTCAAATATGGTAGTGTCTCAATTTCGCATTCTAAAGATCAACGCAGAGACGCAGAGACGCAGAGGTCGCAGAGGATCGCAGAGTTTCAATAAATAGGGGTTTTTCACTCTGCGTCACTCCGCGTCCTCTGCGCCTCCCCGCCTGACCGTTCATTGTGCTCTCTCAGTCGGGCAGGTGCGATTTTTCTTGAAACTGAGCCACGACTTCAAATACCTGCGGGCTGTGAATCTCAATAATGAAAAGTTAATCAATACAGCAGATGGAGAAGGCGGTTTTGCATAAATATTCGCAGTTTATCCACGCTTGCATTTGCAATGCTCATGCCGGATACTCGTTTGTCTATGCCCTGACGAACCAATGGTGTTCCCGCCAACCGGTCAATCGAGCTTTCCCGCCAGCGGAAATCCTTCGCAAACAATTCTTTCCCCGTAGAAAGAATCTCCACGCCGGTCTTCACAGGTTCGTACACCTCCCGGTCGGTTACTTCCACAATAATCCCGTTGCATTGAATGCCGGCATGTTTCGGATTACTCCCCCCGATGGTGGGACGCGGCGTAAACGTGATGGCGGAAAACTTCACCCCAGGCAAACCAAGTTCGTTGAGTTCCCCGGCCCACCGCGCGCCGTCGACAAACGGAGCCCCGATGTACTCAAACGGCCTGTCCGTTCCGCGGCCTTCCGACAAATTCGTCCCCTCGATCAGGCATGTCCCCGGATAGACCACTGCAGTTGCGATGGTTCGCATGTTGGGCGACGGAGGAATCCACTCGAGCCCCGTTTCGTCAAACCACATTCCCCGTTTCCATCCCTCCATCTTTACGACGGTAAGATCAGCCCTGATGCCCCCCTTCAGCCATCCCTCTTCGTTGAACATCTTAGCCAATTCTCCCATTGTCATTCCGTGAACAATGGGAATCGGATGAAGCCCGACAAATGATTTGACAGAGTCTTCTCGCACGAAACCCTCGACACGGGTTCCGGTAATCGGATTCGGCCGGTCGAGAACAACAAACGGAATGCCGTTCTCAGCGGCGGCCTCCATGGCGTACGACATCGTGCTGATATAGGTATAAAACCTCGCTCCAACGGCCTGAATGTCAAACAGCAAGACATCGATGCCGCGGAGCATCTCAGGAGTTGGTTTATACGAGGCGCCGTAGAGCGAAAACACTCTGACACCGGTCGTGGGGTCGGTTCCGTCCCCGACCTTTCCCCCGGCGGGCACCTGACCGCGAATCCCGTGCTCAGGACCAAAGAGCGCCGCAAGTGTAACACTCGGATGACCGAAAAGTGAGTCGGCAAGATGACGGCCATTGGACAAGACTGCCGTGTGGTTGGTGACGAGACCTACGCGCTTTCCCGCAACAGTGTGGAATTCATCGGAAAAGAGGCGATCGGCACCGACGCGAACTTGGGAGAATAAAGCGGTGAAGAGTAAAAAGTGAAGGGTAAAGAGGATGATGGCTTTGTTGAACGTGCAAAACGGGCTTAAAGTCGAAAAGCAATGTCGAATATTGAATGTTGAATTTCGAATGTAAAAGGACTTGTCATGGACTTCGGCGTTCGACCCGCCCGAACGACAATTGAGCTTTGCATTCGGTCGGGCGGGCATTCGACGTTCGTCATTCGACATTGTTATTCTCCATCACACAAGCCTTCTTCTCGCGATTGCCCATGCCGCCAGCGTCATTCCATCCCAGATTTCCCCTTTTTCGATCTTCAGATCGACTTCCCGCGGCGTCAGATGCATTTCCTCGAACTCTTCTGTCACATCGGGTTTCTTTTCGATCCGCTTGAGCTCTCGGGCCACATAGACCCGGCATACTTCGTCCGTAATGCCGTTATAGGGATTGAATTCTCCGATCAATTCCTTGTGCCGCGCCTTGAATCCGGCCTCCTCGGCCAGTTCGAGATCGGCAGTTTCCTCGTAGGTGTGACCTTTCTTGACGCCGCCGCAGGGGAACTCAAGACTCGGCATGTCCCGCAAGTAGCGGTACTGGTTCACCAGAACGACTTTTCCGTCGTCCAGAACAGGAACCACCATGCTCGCTCCTTCGGTATGCACATAATGGTATTCACCTTTGTACCCGTTTGGGACTTCAAAAGTGTCGAGCTTGTAGGTCCACCAGGGATTTTTGTGGAGAATCTTGGACGTGAGAGTTTTCCATCGGCGGAAGGGCATGGGCGGGAATCACAATTGGAAATTCGATATTGGGAGTTCGGCGTTGGACATTCGTTGTTCCCTCCTAAGAGAATCAAAATGTCCAATATCGAACGTCCAATGTAGAATTATGAAGTCCTCAAACCAATTCACTCTCGGAAAAGAAAAACCCCACCTCGATCCTTCCATTTTCCACAGAATCCGACCCGTGCACAATGTTCTCCCCTTTACTGTCGGCGAAGAGTTTCCGGATGGTCCCTTCCTCTGCTTCCTTCGGATCGGTAGCTCCGATAAGCTTCCGAAAATCGGCCACAGCATTGGTCTTCTCGAGTGCAATGGGAACGCATTTTCCGCTCGACATGAACTCGACAAGCTCGGCATAGAACGGACGGCCTTTGTGCACCGCATAGAATGCACCGGCGGTTTCGCTCGTCAGCCGGATCATCTTAAGTCCCAGGACTTTGAATCCCGCCTTCTGGATTTTCGCGAGCACCTCGCCCTGGAGGTTTTTTCTGACACAATCGGGTTTGAGAATTGCGAGTGTACGTTCAAGAGCCATTTTAGATGTTGGTTATTGAGTTATTGAAATTGAGGGAAAAAGGAAAAAGGTAAACAGCAAACGGAAATGAAACAACAAACCGAAAAAGGAAATATCGGCCGTGACTCCAAATTTTTTATTTTTTCTTTTTGGTTTTTGATTTCGTTTTGCTCTTTGCCGTTTTCTGTTTCGGCTTGACGCCTTTCTTCCCGAGTGCCTTTGCCATCATTTCTCCCAGCAATGCCGGGCTTTCAGCAACGTGGATCCCCGCCGCTTTCATCACGGCGATCTTCTCCGCCGCAGTTCCTTTTCCACCTGAAATGATCGCTCCGGCATGACCCATGCGCCTTCCCGGGGGGGCCGTTTGACCGGCAATAAACCCCACAACCGGTTTTTTCACGTGCTTCTTGATATATTCGGCCGCTTCCTCTTCCGCTGATCCGCCGATTTCTCCAATCATCATGATGGCGTCGGTGTTCTTGTCGTCATTGAACAACTTGATCGCATCGATGAATCGCGTACCGATGATCGGATCGCCTCCGATACCAATACAGGTCGATTGACCGATCCCCCGCTCCGTCATCTGCCACACGGCTTCATACGTCAGCGTGCCACTGCGCGAAATGAGCCCAACCCTGCCCGGCTTATGAATAAACCCCGGCATGATTCCGATCTTGCATTCGCCCGGAGTAATGATCCCGGGGCAATTCGGGCCGATCATGCGGACATTCTTTTTTTGCAGGTAATCGTAGACCTTTACCATATCCGCCGTGGGAATTCCCTCAGTAATCGTCACAATGACTTTGATCCCGGCTTCCGCTGCCTCGAGAATTGCATCTGCAGCGAAGCCTGCAGGAACAAAGATCACCGACGTGTCAGCGCCCGTCGCGCGAACGGCGTCGGAGACCGAATTGAAAATCGGAACGGGCCCCGGGAATTTATCCTTTTCGTTTCCCCCGTATTTCGTTCCGCCTTTCCCGGGTGTTACTCCTGCCACCACGTTCGTTCCGTACTCGATCATCTGCCTGGTATGGAAGGTCCCTTCACTGCCGGTAATTCCCTGCACGACGAGTTTGGTTTTTTTGTTGACGAGAATGCTCATTGGCTTTTGTAAAACCCGAAAGAGTTATTGGGTTATTAGTTATTGGTTATTGCATGCCCGAAACGACTTGCCCGACGCAGTTCATTGCTCATTGCTCATTGTTCATTGTTCATTGCTCATTGTACAAAATCCGCGACGCGCAGGATCGTCCCTTCATCGAAATGCTTTCCAAGAACCTGAAGCCCTATCGGCAGTCCTTGCTTGTCTTCACCGCACGGAATGCTGATTCCGGGAATCCCGGCCAAATTTGCCGAAGTCGTGTACACGTCTGACAAATACATCTGGAGCGGATCGTCGACTTTCTCACCGGCGTTGAAGGCAGTGGACGGCGACGTGGGCGTAATGAGACAATCAACCGATTGAAAGGCCTTATTGAAATCGTCCTGAATGAGTCTCCGCACCTTTTGCCCTTTCAGGTAGTACGCGTCGTAATATCCCGCGGAAAGCACGTACGTTCCGAGCATGATCCGCCGTTTTACCTCCGCGCCAAAACCCTCACTCCGAGATTTGGTATACATTTCCAGAAGATCCCTGACTCCCTTGGCCCGATAACCGTACCGCGCACCATCGAACCTGGCAAGATTCGAAGATGCCTCGGCTGTCGCCAGAATATAATAGGTCGCGATGGTGTACTCAGTGTGCGGAAGGGTTACTTCGTTGACGCTCGCGCCGCTCGATCGAAGGAGGTCGATTTTCTTTTCAACCGCTTCACGGATCTCGGGGTTCAGCGCGGGACCGAAATACTCTTTCGGAATGCCGACACGGAGTCCCTTGACATCCCCCGTCAGGCTCTTTGTGTAATCCGGTACGTGAACCTCTGCAGAAGTTGAATCACGCTCATCGTATCCTGCAATGACATTGAGAACGGAGGCCGAATCCCGCGCGGTCAGCGAGAACGGACCGACCTGATCGAACGATGAAGCAAAAGCCACCAACCCGTACCGGGAAACTCGTCCATAGGTTGGTTTTAATCCCACGACTCCCGTAAAAGAAGCCGGTTGCCGGATGGATCCGCCCGTATCGGTCCCGAGTGCCACAGTACTCATGCCGGCTTTTACTGCAACGGCTGACCCACCGCTCGACCCTCCAGGGACCCGCGCTTCATCCTGAGGAAGCTTCACCCTGCCGAACGCTGAGTTTTCCGTGGAGGATCCCATGGCAAACTCATCCATGTTGGTCTTGCCGATAACGATCGCATCGGCTTCACGGAGTTTGCGCACGACCGTGGCATCATAGGGGGCAACAAATTGTTCGAGGATCTTTGAGCCGCACGTGACCTTTTCGTCCTTCAAACAAAGGACGTCTTTCACGGCGATCACCATGCCCGCCAACGAGCCGGCGGTTCCCTTCCTGCGCCGGGCATCCACCTCCCGCGCCTGCTCAAGTGCTTTTTCGGCAAAAACCGACAGGAACGCGTTGTACTGTGACCCGCGTTTAATTGCGCCAAGATACTCCGAGGTCACCGCTTCGCACGAAGTGGACCCAGAGGCCAGGTCGGCTCTGATTGTTTCAAACGTTTTCATTCATGAAATCCGGACACGCAGCTTGCCGCGCCCCGGACGGGGAAGGATGAACGGAGTGAGTGGACGTACGAAATTACGATTTCTTTTCCGTATCGTCGATCTTCTTAGTCTCCCGCTCTACGTCATCCTGCACTTCTCGCGCTGCTTTGCGAAATTCCCGGATACCCTTGCCCAAACCCTGGGCGAGATCGGGAATCTTCTTTGCACCAAAGAAAATGAGGATAAACAGAATGATCAGGAGAATTTCACCGGTGCCGATGTTGCCGAACATGGTCGCGCTCCTCTGCCCTAGGACAGGTTGTTGACGAATTCGTGAACTGCGAAGCTTTCTACAACGGATTGAAAGAACTTTTGACCGTCCACGTTGCCAAGGATCGGATCGCATGCCCTCTCGGGGTGTGGCATCATTCCAAAGACATTGCCACGGTCATTAACAATCCCTGCGATATTTCTCGAGGATCCGTTCGGATTGGCCTCACGTGTGATTTCACCGCCGGGCGAAGCATACCGGAAGACAATCCGCCCTTCCCCTTCCAGACGGTCCAACACATCCGGCTCAGCAAAATAATTGCCTTCGCCATGGGCTATCGGAATCCTCAACACTTCGCCCTGCCGGCAGGCATTGGTAAACCTTGTTTCGTTTGATTCCGCCCGCAAGAAGACATCCTTGCACACAAACCGGAGCGATTCGTTCCTCAGCAATGCCCCGGGGAGAAGCCCGGCCTCGGTCAAAATCTGGAATCCGTTGCAAATGCCGATCACCACACCGCCGCTGCCGGCAAAACGCACCACGTCCTTCATGATTGGTGAAAACCGCGCAATGGCTCCGCACCGAAGGTAATCGCCGTAGGAAAACCCGCCAGGAACAATAACTACATCAACATCGCCGAGGGAAGATTCCTTGTGCCAAATGAATCTGGCATCCTGCTTCATGATCGAGCCCGCTGCAAAATGCGCATCGTGATCGCAATTGGATCCTGGAAAAACGAGCACGCCAAACCTGACTTTAGATATGGGCAAGTTGTTTTACCGGTTCAAGGGTGAATGCAAAGTCTTCCATGACTGGATTAGCGAGGAGC
Source organism: Bacteroidota bacterium (assembly GCA_040901865.1). Taxonomy (GTDB): domain Bacteria; phylum Bacteroidota; class Ignavibacteria; order UBA10030; family UBA10030; genus JBBDYD01. Next base: position 12,339 of record JBBDYD010000092.1, read on the forward strand.
TTCTCGCAGGTCTCACGTACCATCCGCTCGGCTTCCTTCCGGTCATCGGCTTGAATGTCGAATTCGATGTGTTTGCCGATACGAACACTGGAAATTGCAGAATATCCCATCGAGTGAATCCCATGCTCGACGGCCTTTCCCTGTGGGTCCAGAATCGAGCCTCGTAATGTGACGGTAATTTTAGCGTGAAACAAGACGGTCTCCAGATAAAACAGTGATATTGCGGATTGCGAATTGCCGATTTCGGACTGTGAAGCTAGATGTCTATACTTGACGGCTCGTTTTCTTCTTCTTCGGCGTCTTTGTCCCAATTCCGAACGACGGATCGAATCCACAGGATAAAGGACCGAACAGCGCCGAAGGCAATGATGGCAAGGAGGACTCCGAGAAGATAGCGCCCCTCGGAGATCATGACCGTCACCGCTGCGGCCGAAAAAGCAATTGCCCGCCATGGGTGGGCTCGCAAGTCCCTTGCAGTAAACCGGGGGAGAGTATCGAACTGGACTCGACTTACCATCAACAAGGACAGGATGATTACCAACGGAGCAAGTGCCTGTTTGCTCACCCCGTGCAATCCGCCCCCCTGCGTATAGTACTCCAGAAGGAACGCACATATAGTCAGGGCCTGAAACGGGATCGGCATTCCTGTGAATTTGTCCTTGTCGAATCCCACGAGTTGAACATTAAACCGGGCAAGCCGGATGGCCCCGAACACCAGAGGCATCGCGCTGATAAGAATGCCCCAGTTATTCAGCGTGGACAGGTGTGCCTGGTACACAAGAAGTGACGGAGCGGCGCCAAAAGAGACAACGTCTGCCAGAGAGTCGAGTTCCACGCCAAATTGGCTTGAGGAGCGTGTGATCCGGGCCATGACGCCGTCAAGCGAGTCGAAAACAGCAGCGAGGACGATAAACCATGCACCGAGTTCAATCTGCCCCTTGCTGGCATGCATCATGGACATAAAACCGCAAAAGGCGTTTAGTGTAGTAAACAAGCTTGGCACAACCGCGCGCGTGATTTTCATTCGTTGATCCTAATGAAATTCCGCAAGAATTGTTTCCCCCGCAACGGCTTTTTGATCAAGCGTCACTTTGGCGCTGGAAGACGGCGGCAGGAAGATGTCGACACGAGACCCGAATTTGATCATTCCGAAACGTGCGCCGGCCGAAACGGAATCACCCACCTGCAGATTGCAGACAATGCGTCTTGCCACAAATCCAGCAATTTGCTTGAACAGCACCCTGCCCCGATTGCCTTCCAATCCGATAATCGTTTGCTCGTTCCGTTCGGATGCCTTGTCTTCAAACGCTGCGAAAAACTCGCCCGGGACGTAGCGGTAATAAGCGACTTTCCCCGAAACGGGAATGCGATTTACATGGACATTGAGGGGGGACATGAAGATGCTGATCTGCAGAGCGTCGCCCTTGAAGAATTCGTTTTCGCGGACCGTTTTAATGCTGATCACCTTTCCATCGGCCGGGGAAAGGACGATGTTGTCCCCCTCGGGAGAGACGCGGTCCGGATCCCGGAAGAAATTCAGCGTAAAACCAAAGAAAACAAACGCAAAGGCAAAAACGGAATATTTGATGGATTTCGGCTCAATAAAGAAGAAGGCGATCAGGACAAGGACTATGCAAATTCCTGCGATTGTAAAGAAGACATCATAGCCGTATTTGGTGATCATGGAGTATGAAGTGCCGGAGAAAAGTGCAATTCAAAACAAAATTTAGCAATAAATGGCCCGAATGTCAACGCGGCCCAAGAGGGGGCAGTGTCTCAGTTTGGGTGGTGGGAACTCCTCTGCGGCTCTCATTTTTCCACCTCTGCGTCTCTGCGATTAAAGACAATGATTCACACCCATTTTGAACGCAGAGACGCAGAGAAAATAAAGAAAGAGGGGAAGAGGGTTGGGCTATCTAGAACTAAGGCACTACCCAAGAGGGGTGTAGCGTCTTAATTTTTACTCTTCAATCGGCTTTATCAACCTCTGTGTCACTCTGTGCCTACTCCGTGTTCTCGGTGGTTAAGCTCCTGGCTCGTATTTTTAACCACGGAGAACAGAGGTATCGAATACCTCCAAAAAAGAGACAATACGCAAATTGTGAACAGAAATGGTGATGCGGAGAATGACGTTGGAAAAAGTCGGCGATTTTTGTATCTTGGGGTGGAATGATGGAATAAATGGAACACTGGAATACCGGAGAACCCTCCTATTCCATTATTCCAAGCGCTTGCCTTCCCGAGTTCTCCATTATTCCAACCAAGTATCGCAAAGATTACCCCGTGATGCCGTCCGACAAGCTCACGGCACACTCGGTTTCAAAGGAAGCACGCAGTCCGATTTCGGCATTCTCTACGAGCCTATCGGCTCGAAGAGCCGTAGGCCGCAATCCGAAATCAAGCAGATTGCCCCGTGGTGTAACGTCTCGACAAGCTCGACGTTACCTTGGATGCTGAGAGAAATCAAGTTTGCCCCGTGGTGTAACTGGTAACACGCCTGACTCTGGATCAGGAAAGTCTAGGTTCGAGCCCTAGCGGGGCAGCCAAACATGGCAGATTGTAGATTGTAGAATTAAGATTGGTCAAGATCTTTTATCTCCTTTCAATCTACAATCTTAAATCTACAATCTTCAATGTTAAGGCCCTATCGTCTAACGGTTTAGGACGTAGCCCTCTCAAGGCTGAAATACGGGTTCGATTCCCGTTAGGGCTACAGAAACCGACGCAGGCGTAAGATATTTCGAAAATAACTGTGTCACTCCCACTCAAACCTCTCCTCTTTCCCCATCAATCTCCATTTTCTCGGAACCGCATTCTCCATCCAATCGAGCGGTTCTCCAAGCGGTAATTCCTGTGATGCAAGCGCAAAGCATTCTTTGATCGTTACTTCTTGCGCCGGCCCTGTTGCCGAGGGTTGAGCGGAAACAAACAACGGCGTGCCACTCTTTGCCACCAACTGCATCCATTGCCGGTTCTTCTCCCAAGGGACCTTGTCGGTCAGCCCCACACAATCGGCATCAGCTGCATAGAATATTCCATGATGCATCCCCCGGAACGCCAATGTATTGACTCCCATCGTGCGCGTCTTCGCCCATTCAATCCCCGATGTATCGTCACCGATGCGGTTCAGCTCGAAGATGCCTGCGGAAAGATGGGCAAATGTATCGCAGGCAATGATGATGGTATCACCCGCCGCTTCCCGAATCGCCCGATAAACGTCGAGGACGATCTCTGCGTTGGTTTTCGAATTATCATTCAACCGCCAGCCCGGGGCCGTGACTGCACCCTCCCTGATCATTTCTGAACCCCATTTCCCCAGGAGATCAAATGTTGTGAAATCAAATTTCACCAGGTCATACCCCCATCTATTATAGACCTTGAAAAGGTCCGCAATCCGCTCCCGATTCTCCGGGATCGTCGGATCTATGACCGGCCTCTTGGGATCCCTCCCCTTCACAATCAGCGTGAACGGGTCGTCATGGCTTGCGCACAGGGGGCGCGTCCAGATACCAGGACGCATTCCGGCCTCTCTGATTTGCCCTGCAAGCTTGCCCATGTCGCCAAACTTTGCATTCGGCACATCGAGCCGGCTTCCCCAGGAAGTATCTTCCGGGACCAACGGAGAAGTTTCGAACCATCCGGCATCGATGACAGAGAACGGACGATTGCTCAACCCGTCAGCCATCGGAGCCATGAGCCGGGTATGCTCCAGAATGAGCTCTGCGGACGTATTCCCATACGCGAAATACCAATCGTTGATTCCGTACACGGGCATCGCGGGCATTCGTGCACGGTCACACATCGTTTTCATGAACCTCCGGCCTGTCTGGAATGGTGATTCATCCGGGTCACCGGCGATGGTGACAATCTCTGCGGCGAGCAACCTTCTGCCACCCAGCTGAACACCTTCTCCCCCGGACCGCGTGTCCATGGTTAAACTCAGCCATTCGTTTCCGATCTGCCAGGAACAAAAGGCACATGCACCCGTCTTGACGCCTGTGCCCGTTGTTTGGACTCCGTCATGCATCATGAAATACCAGGGCAGGTGCTCTGTTTCAGAGTTTCGATGCCACGAGACATCCCCGCAGGTTCGCTCCCAATGATCGTTCAGAATTAATGCCGCATTGTTTCGACTTTGTTTCCAGAAAAGAGTCACCGAAGCCAGACTCGATCCCAGCGCCTGGATCTCAACGGCGATCGTTTCATTTCGGGCATGCAGGGCAACGGTCAGGTCGTTAAATTCCCATGATTCCCGATTCTTCATCAATCGAACAGACTTGCCGGCCATCACGGCTCTGACTTCATCAGGAAAATTTATCATAATACAAAATTTCGGATGCTGTTCATGGAGAGAAGCAACGACTAAATTGGATTGATTGCAAATTGTTTCAGCCGACGGTTCACCTATGAAACGGATTTTGTCCCTCAGACAGAGGTTTTTTTTGTAGAGGTTTGATAAAAGAATAGGCCTGTGAAACTCTGTTTCAGTAATAGTTCTTCCTGAAATTGAGAATCGAAACTGCCTTGCTTTCGAAGCGAATCAAAACTATTATATCAGCGGGTCTCAGCCTTCATTCTTCAAGTTCAGGTCCTACCGTTCTGAGTGCAAATGCAGCCCTTGGTCAATGTCGGCATTATCGGATGCGGAGAAACGGGACTGATCCACGCCCGCTGCATCAATGAATTGGGATCAGCTTCCATCCGCGGATTGTGCGACGTTGATGAAGTCCGCGCACGAAATCTTCTGGAATTTGCACCGAACGCCTACGTTTGCGCCATCCCTGAGCAGATCCTCCGTGATGATTCCATTGATGCGGTGTATATTTGTACACACAACGACAGCCACGCCCGGTTGGGAATTGCCGCAGCCCAGGCCGGCAAACATGTGCTCATGGAAAAGCCTGTTGCGTTGTCTTTGCGTGAATGCGATGACCTCCTTCAAGCCGTTGAACGATCGGGTGTCCGCTTCATGACGGCATTCAAGCTCCGATTCTATCCTACCGTGCAAAAAGTGCGCGAGTTCATCCCATCTCCGCACCTCTGTGTCGCCCAAATGTCCGACGAACGCTGGCCCGATTCCTTCTGGGCAAATGATCCGGTACAGGGCGGGGGCAATGTGCTTTCGCAAGGGTGCCATGCGGCCGATATGCTGTGCCACCTTCTCGGAAGCGAGCCCGTGACCGTTTGTGCCGCCGGAGGGAATTACCATCATCCCGGCCTTGACATCACAGACGCTCTTGCGATGACCGTATCGTTTTCCAACGGAGCAGCCGGCAGCCTGGTCGTTGGCGATTTGGGATTCACGCCATTTGTCTCCAAGTTTTCGTTTCAAGTGATGGATGGAACCCGCACAGCGCATATTTTCGACAGACTGAAGCAGGTCTCTTTGTGGGATGGGAAACAGGAGGAACGTTTCACTGATTCGGAGGAACTCGGTTTCGTTCAGGAAAACAGGGAATTCCTTCAGGTTGTCAGCGGACATACGGCTCCTTCCGCAACATTGCGACATGGAATACGGGCAACGGCCCTTCTGCTTCGGGCCATCGAATCGATGAAAACGGGCAGACCGCAATCCGCCCATTTGTGAACCGAACGCACCGATGACGGCAGACCCATCGATCTCCGAACAACGGCTCTGGCTCTTGCAGCTTGCCCGCGAAGCGGGCGACAGGCATTTTGATCCGAAGACCGGACTCTGCCTGATCGTTCGCGACACATGTTGGTACGCAACGAGCCTTCTGTTTGATCCTTCGGCGGAAAGAAGGAACCTGGGCAACAGTCTCCTCCGTTCGCTTAAAAGTAACGACGGCACGCACACTCCTGCTTCTATGCTCTCCCTCCTCCACGGCATTCCCGACCAACTTGAAGAAAGCACTCGGGATACCCTGCGGTCGGCGATCCGCTCCGAGCTTGTCAACGCGGCTGGCACGGAATGGAAAGACGGAAACGTGAACCATCCGCTCGGCGCCTATTGCACGCTTATTCTTGGCGGCGAACTGCACGATGAATCGTGGGCAAGCGAGCTTGGACTGCGGCGACTCCGGCGTTTTCAACAACGGATCGGCGACCATCGATCGAAAGTGCTCAGGCAGGCGGAAATGTCCGAATACAACAGCCTCACCTACACTGCGCTCGATCTTACGTTCCTCGCCCTGATCGCCGAATATGCAAGAAACCCCGAAGCCAGGAACCTTGCCCTTTTCCTCGAAGAAGCCCTGTGGGTGAACGCCGCCATGCATTACCATGCGCCGAGCGGCCAATTCGCCGGGCCTCATTCACGCTCTTACTTTGAAGACTCTTTCGGAGGATATTCCGCTCTTCATTGTGCATTGCTGGCGGCATCCGGCAGAAAATTCTCTCTCGACCCTGCGCTTTCTGTCCGGTTTGACCACCCTTCCGATCTTATCCAAAATGCCCTGACTGCGATCACGCCATTTCATTTTCCGGAACGCGCGGCCTTGATCGCATGGGAAAAACCTTTTCCTTACTTGTTCAGGATGACGACGTACGGGGAAAGCTATCACGAAAACACCAGAAGGGCCGATGGAACGTTTGGGTTCGATGAAGAGATGTATCCCGGCGGCTGGACTGACCTGACCTCGTACCTGACACAAGAGTATGCCCTCGGGTCCGCGGCGACACCCTACGTCAACGCGGGACATGCCGATTCCGTCATGCTTCGCATCAGGCGTTCCGCTGAAATCAAATCGATCGCGGACTTCCGTTCCGCATTCACGCGCGGAGTCTACAACGGAGCACTTCCCGGCATCCCGAATTTCTGCCACACAACATCGTCCCGGATCGACGCAAGTTATTTAGCGGAAGAAGGACGATGTGCGACCTATCAGCGCGAAAACAGGCTGATTGTTTGCTATTCGCCAAAACGGGCCGGACACAAGGGAATTCAGAGTTACAGAACAGATTTCATTTTCACCTACGCCGCACCGTTCAATCTGATCATGATCGATGGAAAACCGGTCAGTGCGTTTCCTTTTGAGACCCGGGCCGATGCACGGATCTGCATCCGCGATGGGCGGACATACCTCCTGCTCATTCCGCTCGAACTCTTTCCGGCGGCGGGGACGTCCCCACTGCGCTTCTCTGTCGAAAACGATTTCTTTCTCATTTCCGCTTACAATTACAGAGGATCGGCGAAAGATTTCACCCGCAACGAGGTGAATGGCTGGCGTTCAGGATATTATCTGGAAGTGTGGACGGAAGATCAGTTCGGTGATTGGTCTGAATTTCTTGATCACGCAAATTCCGTCACGATCCGGGAAAGTGTTAACCTGTACACCCGCGGGATCAGTGTTGAAGGCAAGGATTCGCGGATGGAACTGGTGTATGATCCGTTTCGCGAGCATATCATCTCCAGAAAGTGGTGTGGAATGGAAGAAAACGTCGCCTCGTTCAGCGTTTCAGCGGCCGGCGTGCAGGATGGGCCATTCTGTCCGCAAACGCTTTACGGAAGTGAAGGATTGGATCAATGACGCGCAGCGCGCTCACATTCAGACAATCGCTTGACGGATACGCGTTCATTTCTCCCTGGCTGATCGGATTCCTCGTTTTCACCGCCGGCCCGATGATCGCTTCCTTTGTGATAAGCCTTCATTCCTGGTCGATGCTCTCTCCGCCATCCTGGGTGGGACTGGAGAATTATCAATCGATCATCACCGAAGACCCTCTGTTTCCTATCAGTCTCTGGAACACCGGATTCTATGTGGCCCTTTCGGTTCCTCTTACTATTGCCGTCGGGCTTGCACTGGCGATCCTTCTGCATAACAAACTTCCGGGAATGAGTTTTTTCCGCACGATGGTGTTTCTTCCTTCGATCATGAACATCATCGCCGTTTCTGTTCTGTGGCTCTGGATTTTCAATCCCGAGTTCGGCCTCCTCAATTCTTTTCTCCGCTGGGGCGGAATCGATGGCCCGCTCTGGCTGCAGAGTGAAACGTGGGCCAAGCCCTCGTTGGTGGTCATGTCTCTCTGGGGCGTCGGCGGAACCACGATCATTTTTCTCGCGGCGCTGCAGGGCATTCCCCCGGAACTCCATGAAGCCGCGGAGCTCGACGGGGCGGGACCGGCGCGACGGTTCTTCCACATCACCATTCCCATGATCTCGCCGGCCATCTTCTTCAGTTCCATTATGGGAGTCATCGGAAGCTTCCAGGTATTTGCCCAGGTGTTCGTCATGACTGGCGGCGCGCAATCGGGCAGTGAAGGCGGACCGAACAACGCGACGCTATTTCTCGTTCTGTATCTCTACAAGAAAGCCTTCCAGGAATTCCGGATGGGATATGCTTCGGCCCTTGCCTGGATACTCTTCTTCATCATACTTGCCTTCACCGTACTCCAAACCCGCCTGAGCAAGAGCCGGGTCTATTACGAGTCGCACAGGTGAACAAGGCCCGATCATACGACGCCATCCCAACGGCATGGGGAACTCTCGCACGTTCCGGTGCCGTCTACATTCTATTGGCGGCGATCAGCACGGCGTTTTTGCTTCCGCTGGCCTGGATGCTCTCCGTTTCTTTGCAGGACATCCGTGGCGTGTTCGCTCAACCGTTCGTATGGATCCCATCGCACCTGCATTGGGAAAATTACGCCGACGTTTCCGAACTGATTCCGCTTGGGCGGTACTTCCTGAACACGGTCTTGGTCACCGTGCCGGTCCTTCTCGGGACCCTCTTTTCGTCCAGTCTGGTGGCGTACGGGTTTTCACGAATTCGTTTCCGCGGCCGCTCAGCGTTGTTTGCCCTTTGCCTCTCCACGATGATGCTGCCGGGACAGGTGACAATGATCCCCCTGTACATCCTTTTTTCCCGCCTGGGTTGGATTGACACCCTCTGGCCGCTGATCGTACCTTCGTTCTTCGGATCGCCGTTTTACATCTTTCTGCTCCGTCAGTTCTTTCTCACGATTCCGCGTGAATATGATGAAGCAGCCCGGCTTGACGGCGCAGGAAAATTCAGGATCTACTGGAGCATTATTCTGCCCATGGCCCGGCCTGCCCTGATCACGGTCGCACTGTTCTCCTTCATCGGCACCTGGAACGACTTCTTTACACCCCTGATCTATATTAACTCGCCCGAAAACGCAACACTGACGCTGGGGCTGAATATGCTCAAGTCTCAGATCGTCGGCACGGGAATGACCCAATGGCACCTGTTGATGGCAGCAGCATGTATGGTGATGATCCCCAACATTATCCTGTTCACTCTCGGACAAAAGTACATCGTCAAAGGTATTGCCATGGGTGGCGTGCGATGACTAGAACCCGGCCGATCACTGCGCTCCTGTGTGCCTTGCTTCTGAATTCCTGCGGATCAAACGACCGATCAGACAGCGGCGCGGAGCGAGTTTCCTATAACTGTGCGGCAAACGCAGTCGAGATCAAATCCCTTCAGGCAGAAATTCCCGCTTTCGCTGACTCCACCGGCGTTGAGATCAGCCTTCAACCGTTTTCCGGCCAGGAAAAACTGTACGCAATGATCGCAGCCGGGCAGCCGCCGGATATTTTCTATACAAACAATGTCCTTCGGGACAAACTGGCGGCCGAAGGCCGGCTCCTCGACCTGCGGTCACTCAGCGCGGCAGATCCGTTCACGGATCGCCTGTGGCCTGACGTCTACCGGCAGGGACTTTCTGCCGACGGTGGGCTCTACAGCATTGGCAACTGGAGCTTCACGGCCGGAGTCTATTACAATAAGGAACTGTTTGACAAGGCCGGGATCCCCTATCCCGACACTTCCTGGACCTGGAACGATCTTCTCGGCGCCGCACGCCGTATTGCCGCAAGAACCAATGCAAGCGGTGAGCCCGAGCATTACGGAATTTTCATTCCGAGTCATTTCATCGAGGTCTTCGAACTGATGAACGGCGCACCGGTTGGCGATCAATCCCTTTTTCTGAATTTTTCCGAATCCTCGCTTGAAATCTACCAGCAATATCTTGCCCTTATGAATGACCGCCTGATGCCGGACCTTCGGCGGATCCAGGCAATGGGCATGCAGGCCTCACAGCTTCTCCAATCCGGAAAAGTGGCAATGCTTGTCGAAGCTGTGCCGCACCAGGTGTTGTTTGAAACGCTTACCATTCCGTGGGGTGTGTCCCCTATTCCGCGGTTTGGGAATCGTCCGGTCAGATGTTTCCGATCGGAAAGCGGCGGATTGTCCATCAGCTCACAAACGGCTAATCCCGAGGCAGCATGGAAGGCGCTCAAGTGGATCATCGCAGGCGCCTCGATCTATCAGCCCAATCCGGTACTCCGCGATGCAGATTTCGTTGCAGGATGGGAGGCGAGATATCCGGTTCTTTCAGGCAGCGGATTCCGCGAAGTGTGGCAACGAAGCCTCAACCATCCAGCCGGTGATCCGCGAATGTTCGTACGGTTTTCCAGCTGGACCTCTGCAACAATTCTGGAACGGCTGCAGCCCATGCTTGACAAATTATGGGCACGTGAAACCACAATCGAATCGCTGGTTGCGGCACAACCGGAAATCAATCGGGCCGCCCGAGCGGAACTTACGCGTCTCATCCAGCGAGGCAGATTGGATCAGAAATTCGTCGAAGCCATCGAGGAGCAACTGCGAAAAGCGTCGCCATGAGTCTCATTGTAAAAACGAGCGGGCCTGCAGATGTTACGGTCTTTGACGATACTGAACGGATCGCTGAGATTCGTGGGTTAAAGCTCGTTTTCGCACAGTTTCGTCCCGGTGGAAGCGCACTCGTCGCTGAAACTGTTCCGGTCTTTCTCTTTTGGATGCAGTACGCGAATCATCAGGATCCAAATCGCAATGTCGGAACCCGGGGACAGGTTGAAGTGGTTTCACAAAAAGATGATACGGTTGTTCTCAGGTGTCTCGGAACAACAGCTTCCGGGGCGTGTTTAAGCACTGTAGCCCTATCGATTCGGCGTGCGAAAGAACCTGTTCGCTACATTTACACCGTCCAGGCGTCTCTGGACATCCGCTCCGACGAGGGTTGGCGCGTAACGCCGAATCCAACCCAGGGCGAAGTCGAGTTCTGCAATCTCTGGCCCGAAGGCTCCTTCTCGGCGAATCCGCACGACCTGAAGAAATACCAGGCATGTTACTTCTCCACCGCCACCGGTGTGACGATTATCCCCCATCATCATTTTGAAAGCCCGGATAAGCACAACATCCCCATGAATCGCGGTGACAGGTTCCTCTGGTTGCAGGAGGATGAAAACCCGTGCCTGACGATCCTTGCAGAACGTGGTGTCACGGCGGGACTTTGCGCCTATATGTGGGACGCCCATTTTGCATTCAAGGTGTGTACAGAAGGCAAGGATGTCCTCCTCCCCAACGGTACACACTTTGAAGCCGCTTATGAACTAAGATCATTGGACGCAAGTGAAGCCCGGCAGATTCAGACGCGCGCGAAGAATCAGGATATAGATCTCGATTCCGTGCCCTTGTACGTCCCCGACGTCAATCCTTGTGCACAACATTTCAGAAATGTTGGGAACGATCTGCGATACGTCTGGCCATGGGAATCCGAAGGAAACGGAGCGGATGCAGATTTTACCTTTGACGATTCAGCTTGTTTGGGCATCAGTTCCCGGGGAAAGGGCGTTTCCCTATGGAAACTCACGACAATCGGACCTGCGTTCGGAGGGAAACCGTTCATGGCAGAGTGCCGTTATCGGGTATCAACATTCGTGAAGGCCTCGCATCTCAAAGGAAAGGCGTTAATTGCCGTGAGACTCCACAGAGCCGACCGCGGGAGTGTGTTCGACCTTCAGAATTATGAGACATTTTTCTCAGAACAGACAATTCAATCAGATTCGGATTGGTCTCCGCTCACATTCACGACGCCCATTATTTCCCCCGCCCCAGACCGGCTCCACCTCCTTTTAATATTAGAGGGAAGTGGAACGACAATGTTCCGCGATGTTTCCTTCGAGGTTCTCAAATGAAGCCCTCTCGTTCGAAAATGAAAACATACGAAACCCGGCCCATCATGGTTTGGTCAATAACCGATGAGGTCATTGAGGACCGCTCTATCCTCGAAAAACAATTCCGCGACCTTGTTGATGCCGGTTTTGGCGGTGTTGCTGCGTTTGTTCGATGCAGCAGGTATTCCTGGAATGACCCCATGGCCGTTGACGCGTGGCGGCATATCAACAAACTGTGCCGGAAAACCGGAATGCAATGCTGGCTCGGCCCTGATCCGCGTTTCGTTTCGCACGAGATTGCACGTGACGGATCAGGATTAGAGATCCTCCTCTTCGGAGACACGGCTAAGGCCACCATTGTGCCAAACATTGCAGAACTCCGCGGAGGCAGATTCAATATCCGTTGCACGGTTCCGCCAAGGCATGTCCATACCCTCACCGATGTCGCAATTCTGTTTTTCCCTGTCGGACTTGCACGGGTCTATGCAATCCGGAGCGGGAAAACTCGGCTTGGCAAAAACGATGTTATCGATATTACCGGGCACGCTCATCATTTCTACAATGCTCGCGATGGCTACGTCGAGGCGTTTGGCAGTGTTCCAAAGCCGATCGGTGACGGCTGGTCGGTAGCCTCCTTTTTCAGGGTCCGGACCAACCACCTTGATTTTTCGAATCCCCGACACCTCCGAACGTACGACGCACTCCTGCGCGGGCTCAAAGAAGCTGGGTGCTCACCGGATGGGATCATGTGGGATGAGCCCGGTTACACCTGCCAGTATGGGTCACTTCCGTACAGTCGCGTGATTCAGAGCTCTTACCGGGCTGCGAGGAAGTCTTCCCTTGAATCCGACCTTTGGAAACTTGCGTTCGAGGCAGAGGACTCCTCGCATATCCCTGTTCGAATTGGCTATTATCGCTCAGTACAAGACTCGATCACGCGGGCCGAACTGGGGCTGCGCAAAACGGTTCACCGCCTTTGGGGCCGCGCAACCGTTTTGGGCATTCATGACACCTGGCACTTCGAATCGGCTGACATGTGCGACATGAATCACGGATCTTTGAATCTCTGGGAGTCGGCTCGTGCAAAAGACGGGGGGTTCGTTGACCTTGGTGCTGTGAATAAACTCACCGACCCCGATTCACCCTGGTACTCGAACCTCGCCGCCATGTCGGTCATTGCTGCGTCACTCGGGAAAACCGCACAAAGACCACTGGCTTTTAACAATCTCTGGACGGTCGGTGATAATGATAAACAAACAAGCGCAATGGAGCATTGCGTCAAAGTCATGGCCCTGTTCGGGACGCGCTGGCTGGCCCACGCGTACGGACCGGTCGGCACCATCGGCCAGGAACGCACGTTCCTGGGAACTCCCGAGCTGCCGGGGTACCCCAGGCATTCAACCTGGCCCTCGTTCCCTTCATGGAACCGCTTCCTGTCGACCGAGCTGAAGAAGATCGACAACGCGCTCCCAAAGGCAAATCTACTCCTGGTGTATCCGGTGGAATCATTGTACGCGCTGGCGGATTCACGCGCTGATAAGGCCGCAGAGATGATCTTCAGACTCCTCCTCACTCTTCTCGACAACCATATTCATGTTGACGTACTCGCCACCACGGATCTCCGAAAAGCACGATGGAACGGGAAGACATTTCGCGTCGGGCCGCGCAGTTACGATTTCGTTTTGTGTCCGCACGCGGCGATCATGGACCGAGCACTGGTTCAGACTTTGAATGCTGTTAAGGAAAGGGTTTTGTTTTTGTCTGATGCTCCAAAGCGATTTTCGGATGGAAAGCCGCAGCGCGCTTCGCTGGACATGATTTCCATGGAACCAGACGAGGTATTAGCCCTGATCAGATCCCGGCCTGAACTTCGGCCCGTTGAAGCCCCGGAACAAACCTGGGTAACCATAACCGTTGCGAAGAACGGCACTATCGTTTCGCTCATTCCCTCGAGGGCGGGCGCTCGTTACAAGGGAACCGTGAAGATGGGAAGCAGATCGATCGCGATTCCGGAGACCGATCAACTGAGACGAATTCTGTTTCCGCCGTCGGGCGAGCCGATTTTCTTGTAGCACAAATCCTTCATGAAAACCGATCCGCTTCGAAACCCCCAATCCGATAGCCCCGTCAGACCGCTCGGAGCTTCTTCGCTCAAGTCGGAGGGTCCATCGGGAACCCGGTACGTTGCACCGGCCATCGCGTCAAAGGATTCAGTAACAATCATCCTCATTACCTTCGACGCATCCGGCTATCCGCTGGAAGAGCATTGCTGCTACGCTGCTCGCGCCAATGAGAACGTTCCGTATATCTTCCCGAATTTCGACTTTCGGCGGCAACCACCAGGCATTCGGGTAGGGCCTTGGCCCGGATGGCGTGGCATTCCGCTCATGCCGTTGGCAACCCTCGAGGCCGGGGAAACAACCACAGCACTTCAATTCCAGTTCTGGGGGGATGAGCTTGACCAGCACACCCTTCGCGCCGTTGCGAAAATCGATTTCTTGTCATCAAAACAAATCATTGTGAATGCAGCAGACAAGCGGCTTGTTCCGCTCAAAGCCGAGTTCTTTACTCTTTGTGCCCGCAAGCCAGAACCGCTCGTGTTCGACATCGGAGCGGGGGCACTCTCCCGTCATCCGCGACTTTTGATCAACGAGGGCGATCTTCGGCCATTGCGGAACAAGGTTGACTCGCAACATGATCTCATACGTCGAATCCACGATTTCATTCCGCAATGGGAACAATCTCTCACTGTCACCCCTGAATCAAAGATCCCTTCCGGCCCCGAATCTCTGACTCCGGAAGACAGAGTCCTGATCGGTGCGTTGTTGGGGCTCCTGGAACCTGAAGCCCACAGCGTGCGCGGAATCAACAGCCTTCTCGACTATTGCACACTCACAGAACAGCCCGGTTTCGCTCCGCTGACAATCGATACGCAATCAGGAGAGACGCTTTTTCTCCTGTGTGTAGGATACGACTGGCTCTTTCCGCACTTGAATACAGAACAAGAACAACGCGTACGAAACCGCCTTTGGGAAATCGCCGACGTCTGTTGGAATCATCTCGGATATGAACGCGATGATTATGCCCAGGCGCATTACATTGGGTGCGGACTTGGCCTCCTCGCTTTTTCGCTCCTTTTTTGGGACACGCACCCCAGGGCACGCGAATGGGGCCAACATCTTGCCGGCGTCCTCATCCATGTGCTTTCCGTGCTTCCCGCGGACGGGTTTTTTCCCCATGGAGTCAATCTGTGGATCTACGAGTTTGGTTTCTTGCTGCGCTGGCTCGAACTGTTGCATTCGGGCGGCGGACCTGACCTCTGGCCAAAGAACTCCGCGCTCAGCAACGCATCGGCATTTCGTGCAGCTGCAACATCGCCCGACGGGCTTTACGGAATCACATTCGGTGATCCGCAATTCCGAGTGGGCGGAGACACGTGGTGTCATTACCTCATAGCCGCGCGAACAGGATCACGGACCGCCCGATGGCTCGGTGATCATTTGCGCGACCTGCCTATTGAGGGCGTGGATTTTCGGCACGCGCCTGCAAGGCGAAGAGTGTATGAGTTTCTTTGGTTTCCTGAACGCGTCGAACCTCATCAAGCGCCGGATGGCATTTCGGTTTTTCCCGATGGCGGCCAGGTCTTCGCCCGCTCATCCGATTCGCTCTTGACGTTTCGTTCGGGTCCCCCGCTGGGCAGCCATCGGTATCAATCCGGAATTATGGGGGGATACGGCCACAGTGATCCCTGCAACGGGTCCTTTCTCCTGTATCAGAACGGCTTGCAGATGATAACCGGACCGGGTCCTGTTTACCGACGGGACACTTCACTCCAAAATTGCATTACAATAGAAGGGAAAGGGCAAATCGGAGATTCGACTGTCTGGATGCCGGATTTTATCCCCCCTTTCTTCCATGCACCGGTTGCAGAGACCAGGACAGCGGATAATGTGCTTGCAGTCTCTGTTGACCTTGCCACCGCCTATCTGCCCAATCTTGGCGTGAACATGCACCGGCGGAGTCTTCTCGCCGAACCGGGCCGATTCGTCCTCGGCGCGGATATTGTCACTCTTGCAGCAGCGGCAAGCATTGAGTGGAATCTCCATTCCGGTGGAGACTTTGTTCAGGTTGAGGAAGGACGCCTCCTCAGGTTTAGCATCGCGGCGGAAAACAATGAATGGTTCCTTCTGATTTTTACATCATCGGGCAAGGTCACGTCTGAAACAGCTTTGTCGCAATTTGTGCCTGCGTATCCGAACAGCGGGGTCAGAGACAGGTTCCTTCGAATTGCCTGCCGCACGGACCGCGCTGTTTTCCATTGGTGTCTTTGCCGCTCCGACAACATGCCGGTTCCGCAACTCCAAAACGAGAATCGCGCCTCGTGGGTTTTCCCTGATGGCGTTGCAGCGGATTTTGATGGTACGTGGATTTCGATGAGCAGAACTTCATGAAACGAAACACGGGGTCCCTCACAGACAAGGGCTGTTGGATTTCACACGACCGCATCTATGCGTTCGTCTCTGCGGAACATGGAATAACCGAGGTAGGATATCACGGGCTTCAGCCGGTGAGCAGAAATTCAAGGATTCTCGTCCGGGAAGCCGGGGTATTGACATTTTCCATTCGCCTGGACGGCAGCGACCACGCGCTTCAAACGGAAGTCATCGATTGGGAGCCAACACGCATAAAGTCGGAGACGGTATTACCGAACGGAACTTGTTCGCTCGTCATTGCTGCGGCGGGCAGGAGACTGGCCGGTCGATTTTCGGCGAACGCCAAAGGCCCCGTGACGGCGTGTGTGCAGTTGGCAAAGCAGGCGGCGTTTCATATGGTCCACGGCGAACGGACCTGGACCCCATTTCGGCAAGAATCCGGCAAGGTTGTTACGAGTTTCAGGGATAGCATCATGCTCCAGCCATGGCTCAGACGAACCGGCCCGTACGCAGGCGATTTCCTCATCCCGGATCCGATCCGCAAAAAAATCTTCAGTACCACGAAACGTTCCGGACTTGCGACACCGGCTGACCTTCGGCCCGAATTCCGGGATGCGGACTTTGCTCTCTACGATGCCGAAGGTTTCGTTGCGTTCGGCGGCGATGAGTGGACAACTCGCGAATCCGGAGAATTTTGGATCTTTGAACGGACCATAGACCCGCACGACACTGCGGAATTTACCGTTCTGTTTTCGGACAAAGCGAATTACTCCCCTGCAGAACATCGCCCGCCAGTTGGACATACCCTTCAATCTAGGCTCCATTTGCCGGGTTTTCCGCATTTTGAGGACTTTATTGAAACAGTTCCCGGACTCGTTGATTCCTGTATCGTTCAGGACTACGGAATTCCGCGGGCTTGTCCGGGGCGATACTACTGGATCTGGGCGTGGGACTCTCTCGTGACCATGCAGGAGGCTCTGCGTTGGGGAGATCACCGGAACGTCGTGAGGACCACACGGTTTATCGAGCAGCACAGGGATGAGGAGGGGCGAATCCCGTCACGATGGACGAGGTCGCTCTCCCCGCTTGATACTCCATCACCGGGGGGGATTGAGTTTCTTCATGCCGCTCTTGCCTACGAAGCGTTCCTTGAAACAAATGATGTCACATTGTTGAAGCTCTCGTTTCCTTCGTACAAAACGCGATTTGAGGCTGCAGAACAGGAGTTGCTTCGGGAAGGCCTCGTGCGTGGCGAAGGGTTCTACCCCGATCTGCTGTCGGCATTCGGCAGAAATGACCAAAGTTCCGTTTGCATGGAGGTCGGGAGCTGGTATGCATTCAGCAGGATCCTCGAAAACATGGCACGGCTCATCGGCGAACGGGATCTCGAAGAACGCGCAGGAGAGGCGGCCTCTGCCATTGCGAGAAATTTCAGCTCACGGTATTGGGACACAAACGCCGGCTTTTTTACCGACTCGATCGATGTCGGCGCAAAGAGCGGGAGCCCGTTTCATCCCTTATTTGCATTGCTGTTCCTGCAATCGCCCCTCGGACTTTCGCTTATCCGGCCCCATATCCGGGAGGCCGCAGCCTTCATTGAGCGCGAGCTGGTCACGAAGGCCGGAATTAGAGTCATACCGCTGCGCGAGACCGGACCGACAGGAGAGGATGTCCTCGACTCATGGTATCCACACTGGGACTTTTATGCACTCAAGGTGCTCCGAAGGGCCGGCAGAACCGGCGCCATCATGCAGTGGCTGGAATGCGCCGAAGAAGTTTTACGTGAATTGGGGTATTGTCCGGAGTTTCTCGCCTTGAAGGGCTTCAGGGAACTCCTGCCGGAGAAATGGGAACATCACGGAAGTGCTTCGAATCTCAATTGTGTTACTTCGTGGCACCGTTCAATTCGAGAGGCCATTGCAGGCTTTGAATTCGACCCCGGCGGAATAACGCACATTCCCCTCTCGTTACCTCTCAATCGCGTTCGGATGGAAGGCTGCGTTTGGCGGGGCGGAACCTGGACGTTCGAGACCAGGTACGACGGGCACCATTTTGAGAGCCTCAGTATTGATGGGACAATAATCGAAGGTTGCCTGAAGATTCCATCGGTGTATCACACGAAGGGAAATCACACCGTTACAGCCCGGTACGGGAACACCCCGATGCTCCCTTGTTTTGCTGAGATAATGAACGCAGCAGTGCTGAGCTCGCGGCGGCTTCCGAATGCGGTCGAGGTTGAAATTGAACCGATGGGTCTGGTTGAAACAGTCTTTTTTTCAACTGAAGAACCGCGGGTTTCGGTTGACGGACGCACAGTTCCTGTCAGGTGGGAAAAAACCGCGGGCCTTGGCTGGTTCAGTTTTTCGTCCAAGAAGGTCTGCGTCCTTCGGTTGGAAACAAGGTAAGACGGCCGCACCCCTGCTCTTTATGATCCTTGCAGTTCCCCTTTCAGTACCTGCTGAATCGTCGTCAATAGTTTCTCGGCCGTGTACGGTTTCGGCAGGAATCCTGAAACGCCGAATTCACTGACAAGGTCCCGCTCATCGGGAAGATTGCCCGACGACACAATGAATCTCAGCTCAGGTTGTAGCTTTCTCAAGTGTGGGAATAGGTCCGCAGAAATTATCAGATTGAATATCAAGCAATGTGGCTTTATATTTTCCGACCAAATCCGCCTCCCGAAACCACTGTGTTCAAGAATCAAAGGACCCATATGAAGGTTGCAGTCGCGGCTATTGTTGTTACCGCTTTTTCCCTTGCCGGTTGTCCTCCCTCTTCGATGGTCAGGGTCGAACCCGACCACATTATTTATCTCGACGACGGTGATTCGCTGTCCTGCAAACTCGTGCGGGGTGAAATCCTCGTGACAAGGGTGGTGTCAGACGTAGGCGACAGTCTGGCGTTGGAAAACGCTTCGATCGACAGGATCGTACACTTGAAGACCGGGAGGGATGTAACCGATCGTTACATCGATCGGGAAGCCGTGAAGGTGGAACTGGCAAAACAGACCGCTCTTGCAAAGCGGGAAAAGCTCAAGGCGGATGTCGCAGCTGGGAAAAAGAAGAAATCAGAATTGAATCGCCTCCCCTTTGCTATTCTGTCAGCGGATCTCGAGCGCTCCGACCGGGGCATCCCCCAGATCGCGCTCACGGTGCTTAACGTCAGCGACAAGAAAATCACGCTTCTGCGGACACGCGTTCATTGCTTCGATGCCAAGGATCAGCCGCAGGGAGGAACGGGGGGAAGGAATAATGTATTTGACGCCACTTCACGGATACCGATCGCGCCTAGCGAAGATTTTACCACGATCCTCTCACTCCGAAACCATGCAAAAACGCGCAAGGCGAAGATCGAAATTCATTACCTTGAATTTTCTGACGCGACGTGGTGGAAGGGGAAGGTCGAAGAGACGGTACAATAAAAAAGAGACGGCGGGTGCCCTCTCTTTTGTGTTGTGGGAAGGCCGGATCCCTGCGGTCCGGTTTTTTGTCCGGGAACTTCCAACCACGTTGCGTTACCGGGTGAAGCCACTGCCCCGTTGTTCCCCAACCGGCGAGCAGCCACGATTCCTATCGCTCGAAGCTTCGCAGGCGAATGATCGCCTCCCGAAGGATCGGAGCAACGTTTCGATCCGACACAACCGCCTGGGACCCCATTCGCGACAGGATCTCATTCACCTTCATGGAAACGCTGGCCGAATGAAACTGGAGGTAGTCGGGATCCTTGTCAAGAACCTTGGATACCTCCCTCAGGTACTGTACTCCGGGCTGTTTGAGAAGCTGCCGGATGATGTTTTCGACTGCCTCATCGGATACCATAGCCCATTGGCGTACCTCCCCTGATAGTGTTTCATTCATGCTTCAATCTGGAGAAAGCTTCCGGAAGGCGCAATCACGAAAAACGTGATTCTTGTGTAACGAAAAACGTGATGCGTCGATCCCCAAGGAAGAGGGACTAATCGATGAGGCGGTGCTCTATGGCGTAGCGGACAAGGTCAGCAGTGGTTTTCGCGTTCATTTTCTTCAGAATACGGGACCGGTAGGTTGTTACGGTGTGTATGCTCAGGTTGATATCTTTTCCTATTTCCCTGGCGGTCTTGCCACCTGCAATCAATTGAAACACTTCGAATTCGCGGTCGTTCAGGTTTTCGTGCGGCTTCCTTTTTTGATTCCCTTCGAGCTCGCGCACAAGCACGCCCGCGACAGCGGCACTCACGTAAATCTCACCCCTCCGCACCTTTTCAATGGCCTTGACCAGTTCCTTGCCTGCCGTTTGCTTGTTCAGATACCCTAACGCGCCACCCTTCAGCGCTCTCAGGGCAAATCGTTCCTCCGGATGCATGCTCAGAATGAGAACCGCCGCGGAAGGATGGT
>JBBDYD010000093.1:0-5082 GCA_040901865.1 Bacteroidota bacterium
GCCCGGCCCGGGCGATCCGGATCGCCAATCCGCCGGCTCCGCATCCCACATCCAACACAGATCCGGGTCGAGGCATTGCATTCAAGAACAGCATGGCATCATTCTCTTCGACGCAATCATTGCCGCGGTTTTTCCACGCGCGATCGTAGGCGGCTCTCCACTCCTCGTCCGACAGGTGCGCAAACTTCTCCCTCCAGTCTACCTCAAACCAATCGCCGTATTTTCTCAGCAAAGTACGACGGGCAAACCAGCGCTGATTGATTCCACTCAGGAATCTGCGCAACGGCTGTGGAAGAATACGCTTCAGAGATTCATACACGCGGGCCATGGTTCTACCGCGACATCTGCATGATGTACCTCCAGAGTACCGTCGGAACCGGCATGACCGAAAGCCGCGGAATTCTGACCAGTTCGAAATCCTTGAAAACCTTTTCCGCTTTCACAGATGCGAGCGAAACGGAGTTGGCCAATCTCCTGACGGGTTTCAGATTGATCACCACAAGGCGCTGGTCCTTGCTTTTCGGATCAGGATAGGGCTCACTTGTCACTTCTGCAATTCCAATGATACTCTTTTCCACGCCTGTATGGTACAACAAGACTTGGTCTCCTTTCCTCATCGACCGGAGGTGCTTAAGGGCAACAGGATTGGAAACACCGTCCCAAACGGCTTTTCCGTCCCTTTCGAGATCAGCATACGAATAGGTGCCCGGTTCGGTTTTCATCAGCCATGTCGGCATTGTTCCTCCTGTTACGGTGAAAGTTCGGGGATTGTGATCCTGACCATTCCGCGCACCGCGTTGCAGAGGAATATCTCATCAGCGGCGGCCAGATCATCGGGGTAAAGCGTTTTCTCAACCATGTCCTTTCGTTTGGACGAAAGCATGTGCGCACGAAACGTCCCTGGCAATACTCCGGAATCCAGCGGCGGAGTGAAATACCGGTTGCCGGATCGGATGACGACATTTGTTCTTGTGCCCTCCGTTACTTCCCCCTTTTCGTTTTGAAAAAGTGCATCGAAATAGCCGTTCGCCTGCGCGGCGGCATATTCGGCTTCATAAAACTCCCTCCGGGTTGTTTTATGAAAGAGAAACCGGTCCCGGGAATCCGTCCGTCCCCGCGCCATTCGCACTTGTGTTTCCTTTGGCAGGTCTTCAAGGCGGCTTCCAGAAAGTGTTACGTTTCCCAAGCGGTCCAAAAGAAGGCGCGCGCGCATCGGTCCCTTTTTCTTCATCGACCCTTTGGAGAAATTGGCCAGTGTTTGCCGAACCGACGTGACATCGTATGCAAATCCGAAATACCGCGCCGAAGACCAAAGGCGCTTGAGGTGGAGAGGAAGAAGAGACCATCCCCGGTCAGACGTCCAGAGCATTGTTTCTATCAATTGAAAAGTGCCCCGTGATTCCAAAAGAAAACGCCCTTTGAGCAAACACTCTTCGTACTCTCCGAATAACTCAGAATCGTGCACCACGCCGCTACCCACGCCAACTACGGCTTGCCCACTTCCTTTGTCGATCACCGCAGTGCGGATGGCAACACTAAACACGGCTGTGTTGCTCGGTGCAATGAATCCAATGCTTCCCGTGTACACTCCTCTGGGAGTCGTTTCAAGCTCACGAATGATCTGCATGGTCCGAATTTTTGGCGCCCCGGTTACCGACCCACTGGGAAACAGGGCCTGAAACAACTGAGGGATTCCCACATCAGGTCTCAGACGGGCCTCGATCGTGCTTGTCGCCTGAAAAACTGTTTCGTACCTCTCAATTTCATAATACTTCCGCACCCTGACGCTTCCCGGTCGGGCAATCCGTCCCGCGTCATTGCGTAAGAGATCCACGATCATGAGATTTTCCGCCCGGTTTTTGTTCGACTGCCCGAGCCATTCCTTTTGGCGACGGTCCTCCTCCTCCGTACGCCCGCGTGGCGCAGTGCCCTTCATGGGCTTCAGGATCAACTGGGATCCCTGCCTCCGAAAGAACAATTCGGGAGAAACCGAAAGAATGCAGTGACTGCCCGTATTAATAAAGGCTGAATAGGCGACCCGTTGAGAGCGTCGAAGCGTATCGTACCAATCCGCCGGCGAGCCGGGGTAATTCATTGTCAGCGGAAATGTGAAATTGACTTGATAGGTATCTCCTTCGGCAATATACCGTTGAATCCGCTCGACAGACTCTGCATGGAGTTCCTGTGTTATGTACGGTTGAAACATTCCTGGTGCCGACAGCATTTCGTTGCGCTTTTTCGGACGCCGACCCGGAGGGCGCACCCCGCCCCATGTGACAGTCTTTCCCGACTGGTCAAATCTTGCAGGGCGTTTGTAAAGTCCGAACCACACAAGAGGCACCTTTGGCAGACGGTCCTTGGGAAGTTGATCTTCGAACGCAAGACCTGCCTCGTACGAAACGAAACCCGCTGCAAACAGGCCATCGGAAACTCCCTGCTCCACGTCCCTGAGGGCGGGCAGGACATCCGAATATTCTGAAACGACGATGATTCGTTGCGGATCTGTAAACAGATATCCTTGCCGGCCTTTCGATGGTGCATTCGACTCGAGCAGAATTGACCCGGGGTGGTTGTTGACCACGCCCAAGATTGCTTCCCCGACCATTCCATCGGGCGTAAACCAATTGGATAAAGGAGGTTTCATTGAAGGGTCGAACAAAAAAGCCGCCTTTTTCAAATATCGAAAAAGACGGCTGGCAATACCCGCTCCCGCTTACTGCTGAGCCAAGAGAACTTCAATCTTGCTGATTACATCTGCGTCTGTCGGCTTTGTCCTGGTTGGAATCATGGCAACGACCGTTCCACTGCGATCAACAAGGTATTTCTGAAAGTTCCACTTCACGTCTCCGGGGGCCGGCGATTCTGTAGTGAGATATTTGTACAAAGGGTGCTGATCCGTTCCCTTCACGCTGATCTTTGAGAACAGATCGAACGTGACATCGTACTTTGTGGAGCAAAACTCCTTGATCTCGTCATCCGTTCCCGGCTCCTGACTTCCGAAATTGTTGGCAGGAAATCCCAGGATGACAAATCCCTGTTTGTTGTACTTGCGGTACACTTCTTCAAGATCCTTATACTGCGGCGTGTGTCCGCATTTCGAGGCCACATTGACCAGGAGAAGCACTTTTCCTTTGTACTCGGCGAGGGATCGGTCCTTCCCATCGATAGTCTTCATGGTAAATCTGTACAAGGGCGAAGAGTCTGTCATGGATTTGTCTTGTCGGAGATTGAAGAACAAGAGGGGGGTGAAAGCCAAGAACACTACTTTCGGACCGATATTCATTTCCGGCCTTCAACCTCACTCGCCGTCGGCACAATCCACCAGGCAACGAGATACCCGATGACAAAAGGGACAATCCCGGTGATGAAAGTGAACACGACGGCAACCAAACGAACAATCGTAGGGTCAACATCGAGGTGTTCCCCAACGCCGCCACAAACGCCGGCAATCTTTCTGTTGGTTTCAGAACGATAGAGTCTTTTCATTGTATGACCGGCAGTTTGTGCCCCTGCCGAAGGCTTTCGTTTTGTTCCCATGGAGCAATAAAGAGAAAAACAGCGCAGGAATCAAGAAGGAAGGCGGGGATAATGCTTTTTAGGAGATAAAAGAAAAAGAAAATGTCCAATATCCCCGGCCCAATTAATGCTTAAAAGGGGCGGTCGAACGTCCAATGTAGAATGTCCAGGAAGTAGGAAACCAAATTCGACATTGGGAGTTGGGCGTTCTGCGTTGGATATTGCTCTTTACCGGATAACGGCAATATCCAATATCGAACGTCCAATATCGAATGTCGAAGTTGTCTACTTGTACAACACCTTGAAATTCCCCTTATCCGTCCGAAGCCGGAGGGTCGGTCCGCCTCCATTGACATCGCCGTCATAGCTGGAACGGTTCTTCGACCTGTTTCTGGATGACGCGAAACTGAAATCAGAATCGAAGTCGCCCTTCCTCCCCAGGTCGGCGTCAAGCGTAAATCCGGCGGATCGGGGTAGGACAAGGTCAATGTCGCCTTTGTATGTTTCAAAGGAACTTGCAGAGGGATAGGAGGCAAATTCGATCCGACAGGTTCCTTTGTACGTCTCAAGATCCATTGCACCGGCAAGGCCGGTCACATCCACCCTCCCCTTGTAGGTGTTGAGTTCGATTCTTGCAGTCAGGTTTCTGACTTCGATTTCAGATTTATAATCTTTGATGCGTAGAGCGGACGTCGAAGGCATTTTGATCACATAATGTACGTAGGGAAGAGAACCGGAATCTCCGTTAAAAATCCCCCAGAATGATCCCGATCGCTTTCGAATTCCGTCGTAGTCGGTTTGGATGCGGACTGAGCCGGGAGAATCGGAAACTTTGATCTCGGTCTCACGGACTTTGTCGTCGGAGTATCGATCCCAATCCTCGGCCTCGATCGTGGCGACAATTTCCACTTCTGCTTTTTCCCATGTTTCCACCTTCACGCTTCCTTTATAGGTGTCGATGGACACCCTTCCGTCGCGATTCAGTGGGACCGTCTTCCGTACTTCCCGGGTCTCCTGACTGAAAACAAGGCCTGAAAGAATCACACTCGCAAACAACAAATACGCCGTCAGTTTCATAATAGTATTCTCCCGAAGATGCCCTTTATCTACGTAATGAGACTCATGAAGTTGCGGAAAGGTTGGGCGAGGGCCACTTCCAGAAATGAACATAGTGTTTTGAACTCGAACGGCACTATTCATCCGTCGAGCGGCGGGTTTTCTTGCGGTCGGATCGGATTCGTTTTGCTCTCAGGCGTAGTTCCCTTGAGCTTTTTGTGGGCTTGGTCGCCTTGCGTCTTTTCCGGGGTTTCAACGCATTTCCAACAAGTTCCACGAATCTCTCAATGACTCTTTGCTTGTTTTCCCATTGACTGCGGGACTCCTGCGACACGACCCTCAAAACACCGTGGCGGTCGAGGCGGGATTGCAGCCGTTCGAGCAAAACCGACTTTTCATCGGGTGTCAGACTCGTCGATCCCGGAATATCAAACCGAAGTTCGACCTTCGTCTCAAGCTTGTTGACATTCTGGCCGCCCGGTCCCCCGCTGCGCGATGTTGTGAATTCCA
>JBBDYD010000094.1:0-8986 GCA_040901865.1 Bacteroidota bacterium
GTCAAACAATTTCCCACTACAAGATTCTTGAGAAGTTAGGTGAGGGCGGAATGGGTGTTGTCTACAAGGCCCACGACACCAAGCTGGACCGCCTGGTGGCGCTCAAGTTTCTCCCGACTCAACTCGCTGCCAGCGAGCAGGATAAGCAGCGTTTCACCCATGAAGCCAAGGCCGCATCCGCTCTTGACCATCCGAACATCTGCAACGTTCACGAGATTGATGAAACGCCTGATGGACAAGTCTTCATCGTCATGGCGATCTATGAAGGTACTCCACTCAACAGAAAGATTGAGAAAGGCCCCTTTACGATAGACGAAGCCGTCGATGTTGCCATTCAAGCGGCCGAAGGATTACAAGCTGCACACGAGAAGGGCATTGTTCACCGGGACGTCAAGAGCAGCAACATTATGGTGACAGACAAAGGGCGCGCTGTGATCATGGACTTTGGTTTGGCGCACAGCCGTGGAATGTCCAAGCTGACGAAGACCGGCTCTACTTTAGGAACAGTGCCCTATATGTCCCCTGAGCAGGCCAGGGGCGAGAAGGTCGACCACCGAACTGATATTTGGTCGCTGGGAGTGGTGCTGTATGAGATGATTGCCGGACGGTTGCCATTTAAGAGCGAGTATCAAGACGCCGTCGTATATTCCATTCTGAATGAGCCCCCTCCGCCCATCACAAGCTTGCGAAGCGATGTGCCGATGAAACTTGAGGGGATCGTCAACAAGTGTCTCGAGAAGAAAGCTTCCGATCGGTACCAGCATGCAGACGAGCTCATTGTCGATCTGCGACGTGTGAGGAGTCAAACCAGCAACGAAGCCGTTGTCCCAAAGCCATTTTTGCGGGCCAGAAGCCGCATGGTGATATATGGAGGAGCAGTTGTTGTCCTGGCCGTCTTTGTTTTTCTTGCCTTACCGCTGTTCAAGGGAAAGAATGAACAGGTCATATCGCTCGCTGTTTTGCCGCTTGAGAATCTCTCAGGCGACTCCGAGCAAGAATATTTTGCCGAGGGAATAACAGATGCTCTCATTACTGAATTGGGACAGATTAGCGCTCTACGGGTAAGATCGCGGACTTCTGTCATGAAGTATAAAAAAACAGAAAAATCTCTGCCGCAGATTGCCAAAGAGCTGAATGCCGACGTGATCGTTGAAGGTTCTGTCTTGAGGTCGGGGGAAAAAGTGCGGATCACAGCCAAGCTGATTCATGCGGCCGAAGACCGGCAGCTTTGGGTTAAGAGTTACGAGCGCGACATCGGCGATTTTCTGGTTCTCCAAAACGAAATTGCCCAGGATATCACGAGGCAGATCGGCATCAGACTCAGGGAGGAGGAGAGGTTCCGGTTGGCCAAGAGAAGGACTGTGAATCCCCAAGCGCTCGATGCCTATCTCAAGGGAGTGTATTCAAGCGACCATGAATATTTTAATCAAGCGATCAAACTCGATCCGGATTTTGCTCTGGCTTACACCAAGATTGCAGAAGGTTATTTTTTTAGTGGTCTATTCGGCGATGTTCCGCCTCGGAAGGCCTTTTTGGAAATGAAACAAGCAGCTCTCAAAGCGCTGGAGAAGGATAATACTCTCGGAGAGGCCCACGGCTATCTGGCTGTGGCATGGCTCCATTATGATTTTAATTGGACAGAGGCGGAGAAAGAATTCAAACGAGCCCTTGAGCTCAACCCCAGCCTCGCCACGATCCACCATCTCTATGCGCATTACCTGATGGCCCTGGACAGAAGGGAAGAGTCAATGGCTGAGGTCAAACTCGCCTCGGAACTTGATCCCTTTGCATGGGACAAGAATTTATGCTCCGGCTGGCACTGCCTCTTCACTGCAGAACTTGATGAGGCGATTGAGCTTGCCCGCGAAGACATCCAGGCGAATCCCAAGAATGCGTGGGCCCGGGTCATTTTGGGCTGGGCCTATGAACAGAAATCCATGATCAAAGAGCCCATTGTCGAGTTCCAAAACGCCCTCGACAATTGGAAGGATAACTCTCTTCCCCTGGCCGGCCTTGGTCACGCCTACGGGATCGCCGGCAAAAAGAAGGAAGCGCAGGAGATTTTGGAGAAACTCCTTGAAAATTCGAAGCGAACCTACGTTCCAGCCTACGATATCGCCGCCGTCTATATCGGCCTTGGAGAAAAGGATCAGGCCTTTGAGTGGCTCTCTAAAGCCTTAGAGGAGCGGTCAGGCTTTCTGGTTTACATCAAATGCGACCGGCGGTTTGATGGGCTGCGGTCCGATCCTCGCTTCCGGGATCTGCAGCTCCGGATGAACCTGCCAAATGCACTCCAAACGAAACGATGAAGTTATGATTGACTCAGCCAACGGCAGCTAACAGCGGCAACAACGGCGCTCCGTCTTTTGATGGGCTCAGTTGAAACTCAGTTTGCAAATAGTAGACGTCGCTCAACGGTTTTGCTCACTGTTGGTATGCGGCTACGGCCGCGAGAAAATAAGTCATTTGATAGTGGCCTTCGCCGCATCGTTTGATAGTTCGCAAAACCGCTGCCCGCCGCAGGCGGGTTGCCGCAAACGTTAGCTGCAATGCCTGCTGTAACTAATTAACTCTCTCAACAATTTATGGAGGGGCATCATGAAAACATTCAATCTTTTTGTTTGCTTGCTTTCGATTTGCATTCTTGCGGGCTTTACACAGGGCTTGGCGCAACAACCAACCGCGAAAGTTTATTGGATGCAAATATTGACCGTGTCGTTAGGGAAGTTACCAGACTATCACACCTTTGCTGAAAAGGAAATGCGTCCTCTTCAAGAAAAGCACGGATATCAATTTGTTGCTGGTTGGCAAACGATAATCGGCGATATTGAAGAAGTCATTCTAGTTGCCGAGTTTGACAATATGGACGCCTATCTAAAAGCAAGAATGAGTCTATTGGCCAGTGCAGAATATAAATCTCTCCAACCGAAAGTGGACGCGCTCTTAAAAGGCATACGCACAAGAATGATGACTGCAGTTCCTTATGTCAAGATGAAATGATTAGTTTCGGGGTCTATTTCGAGAGATCCAAGCAGCAGGCACTGCGGCTAACAGGCCGCACTACGACATTCGCTCATTTGATATGGCGAGGTTTGTTCTACGAAAGAATTTTTAATAGTGCTCATTCAATGGCGCACCCAATCCACTTCGTTCCATTCGTGCGCCACTGCGTAGTGCGGCCAGACGTTATGTGCAATGTCCGCCAGCGATTAGTCATTGCCGTTTCGACGTATTTTTGTAATTCACGCTTTCTTTCTGATTTATCCAAATAACTGGAGGATAACATGAAAACAACTTTCGCGCTGTTTGTCGCGTCAACCTTGCTAGGTGGTGTTAATCTGGCGTCTGCACAGGATCGGGTGAAACTCTCACCGCAAATGTTCAAGGTGCTGCTTGAAAATGAACACGTGCGCGTGTACGAGTTCCGCGCTAAGGCCGGCGAAAAAGAGCCCATGCACTCCCATCCTGCGATGGTAGTGTACACGTTGTCAGGCGACTATAGGATAAAACTAACCACCCCGGATGGCAAATCCGAGGAGGACCAAGTCAATGTGGGAACGGCACTCTGGGTCGACGCGGTAACTCATATCTATGAAAATCTCGGCCCGGGCGATGCCCACGAGCTGATCATCGAGATGAAGGCTCCAACGGCAACAAAGAAAACCCCAGCGAAGAAGGAGGTGAAAAAATAGCAGTTCACCATTTTTCAGGTCATCGATCATCGGTACAAGGAGATCAATGTTGTGCCAGAGACAGTTGTGCACGCTGGCGTCCACTGCGCATAACAGGCGTAACCACGGCGCTCATTCATTTGATAAGACGATGTTAAGGCTCAGTTTGACAGATAGTTGTATTCGCTCAACAGTTTTTGCCGCGAAAAAATTGATCGTTTCGTAGCGACAAAAACTGCTGCGTGGTTATGCCAAACGTTATGCGCAAGCAAAGATTCATTTTCATAAGGCGTTTTGCAGCACATCTAATCAACCCAGAGAGCGGTTTTATCTGGAAACCATATAAACAATGGTTAGCTGGACCTGCTGACTTGTATTGAGTTCGATCAAATCCAGTAGACCAGCAAGAGGAGGTTAAAAACGCCCCCGCTCGAAGCCCTCGATGCCTATGAGCTTTCCTTCCAGCGGCAAGTGGCTGCTGAAGATCCTCGCACGGGACAACCAGTTCGTCTTCGGCATGTACCGACGCCATATGAAGGTCATCAGCTACCTCGGCATGTTCGACCGGCTCTTTGGGGTCCCGGTCACCACGCGGAATTGGAATACCATCACCGCGATCGCCAAGGTGCTGGGGAACGGAAGGACCTGATCGGCCGGCGAGCCGTCACTATCCGTCATCGGCTTGCGGCAGGGATTGTCTCAGGTCTGGATAGTTGTGCGTCATTATAAACAACCTTCAGGAGCAAATCGTATGGAATTGAATTCGAGTTCACTCCAAAAGACCGCGAGACTTGCCGGCCTGCTGTATCTTGTCTGGATAGTAACAGGCCTCTATAGCCTGTTTTATATACCATCACAAATTAACATGCGGTATGATGCTGTTACCGCTGCGCAAAGTATCCTCTCCAATGAATTTCTATTTCGAACCGGAATTTTGAATGATCTCATTAACAGCTTCCACCAGACGTTATGTGCAATTGCCCTTTCGAACATGTGATCAAACTTCAGGTTTGACATTTCGTGACCGTTTCGCTACGTTTCGATTGTTCAAATTCCTCGGTCATACGCTGACCTGCCGACTTCAACAATGGCTTGAAGTTGTTTTCTAACAAGGCATACCTACCATTTGACTAGTCCTGGCTTCTGAGAAAGCTTTTGTTTCCATCGCAGGTAGGAATGAAACACTGAAGCTTTCACCAGGACATTTACACCAATCTCTACCAGCGCGCTGAAAGCCGTCCAAAATGACATGATCGTGTCATTGTGATGTGGACGCGTGTCGCGTACCTTTTCTGGCAGATAGTGTGAAGCCGGCTGTTAACCCAATTCTAAGGAAGCGGCGGCAGCTAACAGCGGCAACACGACGCGCGCTTGTGAACCTCAGGAGCTCAACGGTCTTGCTCGCAGGAAATTGGTCATTTTAAGTTCGCAAAACCGCTGCCCCGCCAAACAACGGCGGGAGGAAGCGGAACAAAAAACGTGCGTGATGCGGCGAGATGTTAATTTCAATTGCCCGCGCAATAACCATATAAGGAGAGATCAAAATGAAACATCAGGGATTCAGACAGGCTGTGGCTTGGCTGCTCGTCACAGTCCATGTCGTCATGATCTATGGATGCTCGGTCACGAATCGCATCACCCTTCCCGGCAATGAAATCCCCGCCGGATCCAATTTCAAAATCGCCACAGTCATTCTCAAGGGTGGCGAAACCATCAAGTTTGATGTCAACGGGGGTCGGTATGTTGAAAGAACAAGTGATGGAAAATCGTATCGCGTTATCGTCGGAATGACGGATGGCAAGAACATCGAGATTGATCCTGAGAAAGTCTTTGAGGTGAGATTTGAACAAGAGGAGTCAAGCG
The DNA here is from genome assembly GCA_040901865.1 of Bacteroidota bacterium. Taxonomy (GTDB): domain Bacteria; phylum Bacteroidota; class Ignavibacteria; order UBA10030; family UBA10030; genus JBBDYD01. The sequence goes on from JBBDYD010000094.1 coordinate 5,535, forward strand.
GGGGCGGCAGCTTTATCGCAGGTTTTCTTATCGGTATGCCTGTTGGTGCTGGCGTCTTTTATCTCATTCTGGTAGCGGCTTTCAGCGGTCATTAAAAGGAGCAGACGATGTCCAAGAATATTATCATTGCGGGTGCTTCACTTTGCTTATTCATGAGTCAGGTAACGTTCGGGCAATTGCAAGTAAAGATCACAGGCATGAAAGAGGCGCTTATCTTCCGCCCTAACCAGGACGCGATTCGAGGAAGGCTTGTTGAAATAAGAGAAGAGTCCATTGTCGTGTTGTCATCGGAACGCGAGGTAACAGTTCCTTTTGCCGATATAAGCAGAATAATTCTGACCTCCAACCGAGGGGCGGGGAGGGGAGCATTATATGGGGCAGTTCTTGCGGGATACACCAGTATGTACTTGCTTACGGGATCAAATGATGGATTTGTTGGATCACGGAATTTCTCCATATATCTCCTTGCTGTGGTTCCGAGTATTGCGCTTGGGGCTGGCATCGGGTATCTCGTCGACCCGGGCTTTGAACAAACGGAGGAAGTTTTTGATTTTACAGGAAGCGACGAAGCAAAAGCCCGAGAAAAGTCCCGCCTGGTAACGGCCACAACTCATGGATCACGCGAAAGCAAAGTGCATATCACAGTCCAGGGAAGTCATGTTAATTCGAACAACCCGAAGCTCATTCTGCCGGGCTCAAATAACTATGATTACAATACACTAAGCGAGTTCAATATGCTCAGGAAGGCGCAAGTAACCTACTCCCTGGTGGCGGAAGTAGAGGTAGGAGTTGCCTTGGTGAGGTTCAGCGAACCGCCACAAACCAGATTCGGGTTCGAAGCCCTTAGCAATGGCGACTCAAAAACTTACAATGCGTCTCAGTCGTTTGAGGCAACCGGAAAATATATTGTGGGGATATACAAACCGTTGTATCATCTACTCGATCCACGGTTAGACTTAAGAGTTGGAGGCGGATTTGGGACTGCCTCCATTGATTACAGGAGAACAACAACCGTCTGGACATATACGCAAAGCGGATCCAGTTTGCAGGATGATTCCTTTTTCGATGTTTCCGACAATTTTGCGGGTGCGTACCTCTTTGTTCAATTTGAGTTCGAACTTGTACATGGGCTTTCATTAGGGCTGGTCGCTGATAAGGTGTTCGGTCCGTCAAGAGATGCACCAGCAGTGCCCGAAGCAAATATCCCGGCCCAGACATTACGCTTCAACAACACAAGCGTGGGCTTCACCATAAGCCTCCATTTTTGATCCGCGCCCTTCATTACTTACAAGTTGATGGGCTGCAGAGAAAAAAGGACAACTGCGACTAACAAATCCAACCACGACATTTTATTCTAGACGAATTTATAGTGGTCGCTCGACACTTTTTGCCGTTGGTCTTTTGATAGCGGCAAACACTGCGGTGTTGTTTGGCGAGACGCTATGCGTCATGGCCGCCAACAAAAATTATTGACGCTGAAACCTCATACTGAGGTGGCATTCATCAAGTCATTTCATAAGGGGAAGATGATGAAAGACATCCGAATATATGTTGCCCTGATGGTAGTATTTGGTGTATCAGGATTAAGGGTTTACCTTATTGTCTGAACCTGGATTCACACGATTTGAAGGATTATGAGGATTAGACATTCTCATGGCACGGAAGCAGCAGAATCGGGATTCACAGGATTTAAGGATTCTCAGGATTTCGCCCCCGGAATGAATTCCGGGTCTGAGCAGCAGAGGTAAAGCACAATCCCGATAAATCGGGATAAGGAAGTTATCCGGGGATCCTCTGTGTGAGTGCGCGGTATGGTTATCACTGCTGTATGATACCGTCCGGCCCGCGAAGGTTCAAATGAAGACGTCTCATGCCCAAAGACGCATACGGACATCTCGCCCCTGTTTTTGACCTTCTTTTTGAACCCATGAACCGGGGTCTCAGATTGATCGGACGCAGCATGTTCCGCCCGCACAAAGACATGACGATCCTCGACGTCGGCTGCGGGACGGGGACACATTTGGAACTCTATCGAAGATCCGGCTGCACCCTCCACGGCATTGACACATCCGAGTCAATGCTGCGTCGGGCACGGAAGAGGCTCGGCGATTCGGCAGATCTGCGGATCGCGGACGCGTGCAACATTCCGTTTGAAACCAGTGCGTTCCATTTGGTGTTTTCCATGCTCATGCTTCATGAAATGGACGAGTCGATCCGGCCGCGCGTGCTCGAGGAGATGAAACGTGTGGTTAAATCCGACGGCCGCATTCTGCTTATTGATTTTCATATTGGCCCCTACCGGTTTTTCCAGGGATGGCTCACCAAAGCCATCATCTTCGTCTCCGAAATCATTGCAGGACGGAAACATTTTCGGAACTACCGGAATTTCATGTCGATCCGAGGCCTTTCGCCTCTCCTTGCTGCAAGCGGGCTTGTTGTCGAGCAGGAAAAAGTGGTCGGCGGCGGAGGGCTGGTCTTGTACCTGTTGAGAAGGAAATGAAAGGAAATGTCGAATGTCGAATTTCGAATGCCCGCCCGGCCATGCCTTTCGGGCGGGTCGTACGGGCGGGTCGAATTACGAATTTCGGAATTGATATGTTGAGGAATTTCCATGGCCCAGAATGATCCGTTCAAGAAGGTGATTGACCGTTCCCTCAATTACGGACGTCATGTGATCAGCGATTTTCTCTTTTCGGCAAGTCCGATGAAGGTCGTCCTGGACGTTGGTGCGGGCCGGGGTGGCGACCTGCGCCTGGCACGCAATCATGATCCTTCTTGTGAGCTTCACGCCATCGAGGTTTACCCGGAGTACCAAAGAGCGTTGGAAAAGGAAGGAATTATCGTTCATCCTTTAAACATCGAGCACGATCCATTCCCCTTTCCGAACGAATCCGTCGATGTTATCATTGCGAATCAAATTCTCGAACACGTCAAGGAGATCTTCTGGGTATTCCACGAGGCAACCAGGGTGCTTCGGCCGGGCGGCCGCTTCATTATCGGCGTTCCGAATCTCGCATCCATGCATAATCGTCTCCTCCTCGCTCTCGGCAAGCAACCGACGTGCCTCCAGAATCATTCTGCCCATGTAAGAGGGTACACAAAAAGCGACATTCTTACATTCCTTGCAATTTGCTTTCCCGGCGGTTACAACCTCAGGAAATTCGCGGGCAGCAATTTCTATCCGTTCCCCCCCTTCATTGCCAGGCCGCTGGCTTCACTGTTTCCCAATATGGCTTGGGGTATTTTCTTGATGCTTCAAAAAGAGCGGGCATATAAGAACGAATTCGTTATGCATCCCGGCCTGCATCAGCTTGAGACGAATTTCTATCTTGGGGAAGCGTGAAAAGAGAAAAGGTGTTTTTAGTTTATGGTTTTGGGTTATGGTTTTTGGTTCCTAGTTCTGGTTTAATGGTTTGAGAAAAACCATGACCAGAACAAATCGACCAATCAAC
>JBBDYD010000094.1:9086-32293 GCA_040901865.1 Bacteroidota bacterium
AACCATGACCAGAACAAATCGACCAATCAACTAAAACTATGAACCAACAACCAATGACGCCTTTTCCTGGATTCCACCAATAACAGTAACTCTTATGAGCATCAAAGCCATTATTTTCGGCGCCACCGGAATGGTGGGCGAAGGAGTGCTCCACGAGGCACTCAAAGACTCATCCGTTGAGGCTGCACTGGTCATCGCCCGGAGGCCGTGCGGTGTTTCGCATCCGAAACTGCGCGAGATCATTCACGCGGACTTTTATGATTATTCGGGGATCGAGAAGCAATTAAGCGGCTACAACTCGAGGAACAGTTTGCTCGTACCGCCGTATGTATCGTTGACCGAAACCACACGTTGACCGGGGGAGAGGAGCGCGAAGAGGGTATTGCTGATGGCGGCCATACCGGTGGCAAAACTCGTGCTCGCCTCAGCTCCCTCGAGTAACAATACTTCCGGAAGAAGAGGCATCGGGAAGGGGTTTTGGTGGTGGGCGAAGTTCGCACTCAGGCTCTCTCTGTTCCCAAAACGATCGGTAAGGGACAAGGAGTTCGCGAAAGCATGGTACGAGTCCGACCGAGAGACAAAGGGCGGGATGTGAACGCGTAAAGCACGATTCTCAAACGTCGCTGAGATCGCGATTCCGAACTCAAGGAATGGCTAGTAGTGGTCAGTTTCAAACCGGAAGTCTCGCTCGAGGAGGCAAACCGTTGAAACGGTTTCCAGGAATTCCGGCGACTGTCAATACCCACAACTTAAGTTGTGGGTAATAACCCTCGCTACTTCTGGGACAAGTCGTTTCAACGACTTCGTTCCAAAGAACACTTCGAAAGGGGGCAAGGCGAGACACCCACCGCGAAGGGCGGTGACGTGCTTCATTGAAAGAAGGTTCGGACCGTTTGGAGTTCAGTAACATCTACGGCAAACGACAAACCTTCTTGCGTGCCCGTGGCAAGAGGTTAGTCGGAAAGGTGGACGCGGAGTTTTTTTCCCAAGGCTTTTGCGTACTTTCCAAGAGTGGAAAGACGGATGTCTTCGGCATGGTTTTCAATGCGGGAAATGGCAGATTTCTTGGTCCGGAGCTTCCGGGCAATCGCCTCTTGTGTGATTCCGGCCTCTTCCCGGGCCTGCCGGAGCATGACACTGAACTCAAATGCCTGATATCCGGATTCAAAGTCAACAGCAAATTTCGAGCTCCGCTTCTTCCGACGTTCGATATATCGTTCGACATCGCTCATGATTGTCTCCTCTTTTGAAAATACTCCGCCCGGCGATTCTGGGCCAGTTCAATCTCTCGTTGCGGTGTCTTCTGCTGTTTCTTCGCAAATCCACTTGTCAGGATCAATAGTGCCGAACGGTCGAAGAATCCAAGAAATCGGTAATTGTTTCCACCAATCTGCACTCGAACTTCCCAAAGATCTTGTGTACCGATTAGTTTCTTAAGATACTGTTTTGGAACCATGTCCAGCTTTTCAATCAATCGAAACACCCAGACAACTTTCTGAGCATGCCGATCCGAAAGGGAGTCCAGAAAGTCCTCTACAGGACATGTTCCCCCGGGCGTCCGATAGAATTGAATTGTCCCCACAAAAAGAAGTTAACATTTTTGTGAACCACTGTCAAGGAGCGGTCGCCACGAACACATGATCCGTCACACAGTAGTCTAGAATTCACAAACCGGGAGAACCAGCACCCATGAACCCCATTCTCAGAAATATCCTCGCCGTCATTGCCGGCATTTTTCTCGCAGTGTCGTAAACATGGCCATCATCGCGGTCGGCGGTTCCACATCTTGCGGGGAAACTGACCACTCGACAACGCGGCACGGCGGCGATGACCGCGGGAGCAAAGTGATATGAATAGAACATCTGTCCTGATCGAATCCCTCTGCTACTTCCTGGGCGGGGCGGTGGCTGTTTACATCGCCGTCCAGTATGGCATTCCGCACCTCTACAATGCCTATGGCGTTGCCCCACTCATCGGTTGGTGGCTGGCAAGCGGCATCATCGTACTTGCACTTTTTGTCGGGGCAATTCTTGCTGCCCGCCGCAGAACCAAAGCCGGGTCGTTTCGTGAGATCCTCCTTGCTCTCAATATTCGGGCGTTAAACAAAACGGACATCGCCTGGGCGTTCGGAGGACTGCTCGGCGTTGTCATTCTGACAGGTGTTGTCGTCACAGCGTTCGACAGGCTGTTCTCATTGAATCTCTTGTCTCAGGATTCATATGCTTCTTTTCTCCGGATGGAGAAACTCGAGCAAAACGAGTACTGGCTGTTTTTGGCATGGCTCCCTTATTTCTTCTTCAACATCGTTGGAGAGGAACTCATGTGGAGAGGGTATCTGCTTCCCCGGCAAAGCGCAACAATCGGCCGGTACGCCTGGATTCTCAACGGCCTCTTGTGGGCGATCTTCCATATTGCAATTGGCTGGCGCATCACTATCGTTCTCTTGCCGATAGAATTCATCGTTCCATACGTTGTCCAGAAACGACAGAATACCTGGCTCGGGATCATCATTCACGGACTTTACAATGGAAGCGGTTTTATCATGGTGGCCCTCGGTGTGGTTTCCTAGACATATATAAACTTGCATATTTGCGCCTCCCGCCCTACATTGCCCCCCTATGAAAACTCATCGACTTCTCCTCGCAGGGTTCATTCTCCTTCTTTCCACCTGCCAGCTGTTCTCGCAGGATACGATCCGCTTCACTCCCAAGCTCGGATACCAGGCCTTCAAGGTGCGGGAGCCGGTGTTGCGGATCAAGCCGGGCCAGGTGCTCGTGAGCGAAACCTTGATGGGCGGCTATTATACCGAAGCCGGCGGCGCCTGGCCGGGTGAGGTAGGGCCCATTTATATCGAAGGCGCAACGCCGAATGATCAACTGGTCGTCAGGATCATCAAGGTCCGCCCCAACCGTGACCTTGCCCCCGCGGCGATCAGCGGTAACTTCGGAGGGCTCCAGAGCGACGTCCGCGTCCGGTTGCTGAATCCGCCCATCCCGAGCCAGCGGTTCCTCTGGCGCCTGGATCGCCAAAGGAACATCGGCATGCTTGACCTTCCGAAGAGCAAGCTCAACAAGATCGAAGTTCCCCTTGCTCCCATGCTCGGCCGTCTCGCCGTTGCTCCGAAGAATGAGGAATCCTTCCCCGGCCTTTGGCCCGGCGACTTCGGCGGTAACATGGATTCTCCCGAGTTGCGCGAGGGAACCACCGTTCATCTTCCCATTTTCCACGAAGGCGCGTACTTTTACTTTGGTGACGGTCACGCTCTGCAGGGACACGGGGAAGTGGCCGGCACGGGACTCGAGACAACCATGGATGTCGTGCTTCAGTTCGATCTTATCAAAAACAAGCCCATTGACTGGCCGCGATTCGTTGACGACGAGTACATCATGGTCGCGGGGAGCGCGCGGCCGCTCATTGATGCCTTCCGGCTCGCCCACGTGGAGCTCGTCGAATGGCTCGAACAGGATTACGGATTCGATCGGTGGGAGGCCTATCAGGTCCTGTCGCAGGTGGGCACCAGCACGGTGTCCAACATTGTGGATCCGCAGTACACCGTCGTGGCGAAGTTTCCAAGGAAGTACCTGCCTCGGTAACACATTCATCATTGGACATTCGACGTTCGCCCGCCCCTTTCAAGCATTAATTGGGCCGGGGACATTGGATATTTTCTTTTTGTCAGGGATAAAAACAAATGTCCAATGTCGAACGTCCAATGAAGAATGTCGAATTGGATGTTGGAAATTAATGCCATGACCTTCCGAAGCTCACGAGAGATTGCCACCAATCCAGCGAGCGTCTTTGCCGCTTTTGAGGACAGCGCCCGGCTGGCGGTGTGGTGGGGACCGGCCGGTTTTACGAACACGTTTCGGACCTGTGAGTTCAAGCCGGGAGGAAAATGGTCATTCGTCATGCATGGACCGGACGGAAAAGACTATCCAAACGAAAGTGTCTTTCGCGACGTCAAGCCATCCGAAAAGATCGTCATCCAGCATGTTTCAAAACCACGGTATCTCCTTACCGTGACTCTTGATCCGACCGACAGCGGCGGGACGCTTGTTCGATGGGAGCAGGAATTTGAGAGTCCAGACGTCGCCAGGGGCATTCAACATATCGTCGCACCGGCAAACGAGCAGAACCTTGATCGGCTGTCGGCAGAAGTGCTGCGAAAGCATAGCGGTTGAGTCTCCCCCATCCTTCGGTAAACAGATTCAGAGGACGAAATGCACGCAGACACCAGGAAATACAATGCGGCCCAGGAGCCTTTTACATCGTTTGGTGAAATGAAAGTTCCCGAATTGATTTGGGTAACGATGCCTGCTCTACCTGACCCTCACCGCTCACCGCTTCCTCATTCGAAATTCGTCACCCTCCTCAATTCCGGGTAGTGTCTCAATTTCGCATTCTAAAGATCAACGCAGAGACGCAGAGGTCGCAGAGTTTCAATAAATAGGGTTTTTCACTCTGCGTCACTCCGCGTCCTCTGCGCCTCTGCGATTTTTCTTGAAACTGAGCACGACCCAATTCCGAAAACAGTTTGATTCCCGCTGACTTCTTTTTACTTTCCTTCTGCCTCTGCCCTTTTCAAACCAAATATCATTTCCAAAATGAAACGACTATTACCGATCAACTCCCCCGGCGACATCCCCCCCATTTACCGCGAAACAGCCATCGGCCTGCTGCTCGAATACCATAATCTCGACCGGGCCTACGACAATTATACGAACGCCCAATTGCTCGTCGGCATGTGCATGGACAGCAGAAAGCATCTGCACATTCCGGACAATTTCGCCTTTATCATCCGGGCGGGCGGAGCGAACCTCCGGTACAGCGAATTCAAGGTTTCCTACGCCATTGCGGTCGGCGGGATTCGCAGCATTGCGCTGATCGGCCATAATCAATGCGGAATGGTAAACATCATCGCGCGGAAGCAATTGTTCATCGACGGCCTGGTGGAGCAGGCCGGGTGGGAACGTAAGGCAGCCGAGGAACACTTCAATCATTTTGCCCCGATGTTTGAGATCGGGAACGAAGTGGACTTCATTCTCAGCGAGGTGAAACGCCTGCGGCTCCTGTATCCGAAGGTCCCTGTGGCACCGATGCTTTACAAAGTTGAAGATAACAGGTTGTATTTGATTGAAGAATGAATTGATTGCGGAGTGCGGAATGTTGATTGCGGACTGCGTCATTCAAGGATATGGAATGCAGATTGTTGGAGCGAAGCGCCTCCCCTCCCAACAGAATCTTTTGGGCCTGGCGGGATGTGGAATCTCGCAATACCCTAAAGGGTATCGCTGGACGAAGAAAGGACCCTGAAGGGTCCTGGGTTGATGTTCGGGCCGATTTATCTGACAGGCAGGAAATCCCACAAGGCTGGCGTTCATGCGCCGGTAATTCACCGGAAGAAAACATTCGACTGTGATTGAAGCATTCCAACGGCTCGTCGTATTTGTAGTCAAACGCAGGATTCGCCGGGCTCTTCAAGAGCATTCGCTTGCCGACAATGCCGCTGTCAATGCGCTCGCCCGATCTCTTGATTCGATCAATCGAGGACAGTTCAGCGACGAGGAAAACTCCTGGGTCGCGCGAATTGAGGGACTTAGAACGACCCTGGGTGCCTCCCGCGAGGCCATTCAGCTCGAGGATTTCGGAGCAGGAACGTCCGGGACTCTCGTGAAGGGGCATTTACCGGGCGCAACATCAGTTAAGACAATAGGGGATATCTGCCGCACCTCCGCAGTTTCCCGCATGTGGGGTACTTTCCTGTTTCAGCTTATCCGCCACACACGACCTTCGGTTTGCCTGGAGTTGGGAACCTCCCTGGGCATATCCGCTTCATATCTTGGTGCGGCATGCGCCGTGAACGGAAATGGAACGGTTGTCACGCTTGAGCGTGCAACGGCCATCGCGGGCCTTGCGGAGAAGAACTTTGCATCTCTTCACCTCGACATGATCACTGTCGTCCCCGGCCAATTCCAGAATACATTGGAATCGGTATTAAAAAAGCATCGTCCGATCGACCTTGCCTTCATCGACGGCCACCATGACCGTGACGCAACCCTCAGATACTTCGACCTGATCAAACGGCACCTGTCCGACCGGGCCATCATCGTGTTTGACGATATTCTGTGGTCCCGCGGAATGCGGCAGGCATGGAAGGAGATCCGCAGGAATGCGGGATCTTCTGTTACGTTGGATTTGATCAGGATGGGAGTGTATCTTGAAGAAAGCCCTCAGGAATAATGGGATGGATGGAATAGTGTAAGGCGGGCGATCAGTCAAATATTAACATCCGCGCGGAAATCATCATGTCTATCATTACAATAGAAATCCTGATCATTTTCTTTCTCACGATCCTCAACGGAGTTTTTGCGATGTCCGAGATCGCGGTCGTTTCGGCGCGAAAGTCGCGACTTCAGCAATGGGCGGAATCGGGAAACAAGCGGGCACGGCTTGCGCTCGAACTTTCGAATTCCCCCGAAGAATTCCTCTCGACCGTGCAGGTTGGTATCACGCTCGTCGGCATTTCTGCCGGAGCCTTCGGCGGGGCGACCATTGCCGAGCATCTTGCAGATCACTTCAGCGCGTTTCCTCTTCTTGTTCCTTATGCAGAGACACTCAGCGTCGTCATCGTCGTTCTTTCCATCACCTATCTTTCCCTCATCCTGGGAGAACTGGTCCCAAAGCGAATCGCCCTGAACAATCCGGAGCGCATTGCAACGCTTGTTGCCGGCCCGATGCGTTTCCTCTCTCGAATCGCGTCGCCGGTCGTTAAACTGCTCGGACTGTCCACGAATGCGATTCTGGCCGTCCTTCGCATACGCCGGTCGCCAGATCCGGCGGTCACCGAGGAAGAGATCAGGATTCTCGTTCGCCAGAGTGCCGATGCAGGCGTGATCGAAAAAGGTGAACGTGATATTGTGGAACGCGTGTTTCGGCTTGGAGCCAAGCGAGTAAGCACGCTGATGACTCCGCGGAAGGATCTTGACGTATTGTTTCTTTCGGACAAACCGGATCAGGTCCTGAACAAGATACTCGAGTCGGGCCATGCTTTGTTTCCGCTCTGTGATCAGACACTTGACAATGTGCTGGGGGTCATTCATACGCGGGAGATTCTCACCCAACACCTTTCTGGGAAACCGCTGAACCTCCGGAGCATTGTCCGTGAGCCGCTCTTCCTTCCCGAATCCATTGCGAGCCTCAAGCTTCTTGAAGAATTTCGAAAGACCGGAAAAGAGACAGCCCTTCTCCTTGACGAATACGGAGGACTTCAGGGGTTGATCACTCCGTCAGACATTCTGAGGGCCCTTCTGGGGGATGTTGCCACATTCTCAACACCCCACGCGCTTCGGCGTCCCGACGGCTCGTGGCTTGTGGACGGAATGCTTCCGCTGGATGAATTCAAGGAAATTGTGAAGTTGAAACGGCTTCCCCTGGAGGAGACGCGCTCGTTTGAAACCGTAGGCGGATTCGTCATGGCTCTGCTCGGCCGCATTCCGGTCGAGGGCGACACTGTTTCGCTGGAACATCACTCATTGGAAGTTGTGGATATGGATGGATTAAGAGTCGACAAGATCCGAATGACAGAACTAAAGGCGAAAGACCCAACCCGGGGGAGCCAACATGTATGAGTGCCGCAGAGCCAGATCGCATCGTACTTGGGCATCACACCTCAGTCCCTGAGCCGCATTCGCAAGGAACTCTCGCGAATGAGAGAGTAAGAGCATGAGAGGGTGAGAGTATGAGGGTATGAGTGAATGAGGGTATGAGTGAATGAGGGTATGAGAATGCTTAGGAGTTTCAATGTTTCATGCCCTTTCCTTCTTTCCCTCTTACCTTCTTTCCCTCTTACACTCATACCCTCTTACCCTCTTTTTCTCAGTTGCAGATTCACACTTTCTTCCTTACCGTATGCTCCCATGGAAAACCCCTCGACAACCATCTGGTATCCCTCCCATCTCGATCAGTATCTCAATCGCTGGTTTTCGCGGTATGAGGAGGCAAAAAAATCCCTCGAGCAGGAAGGGGGCTATTTGTTTCCTTACAAGAACCAGTTCTTCGTGTGCGAGTGGGGTGCCGTGAAAGCCATGGGGCTTGATCCCAAGGATGCCGATTGGGAGAAAATCGGCTATGATTGCGCCAAGCCAGCCGATCCGGACGCTTACAAGCGGCTTGTAGACAAGAGAAGCGCCGCCGACAAGAAGAAAACCTGAGCATTCGAGAGCAAGGAACGAGCCCCCCATGGATGACATCCGCTCGCAACTGTACAGGAAATACGTTTCCCATTTCAAGACCGAGGAGTTACACCGTGACGCTCGATGGCTGCAGGCGTATTGGAGCTGGTGTGATCACAAATACCTGCCGTTTCTCACCACGGTGCCTGCCGATCAGCCGGTGCTCGAGCTCGGTTGCGGACCGGGGTACATCCTCGAGTTTCTCAGGAATCGCACGTACACCCGCGTCGAGGGGATCGATATTTCGGAGGAGCAGATTGCACTTGCCCGCCAACGCGGGAATAATGCCAGCGTCGCCGACGCATTCAAGTTCCTTCGTTCGAAGAAGGGACGGTACGCCGCCATCCTCGCCATCGATTTTGTGGAACACTTCACAAAGAGCGAACTTCTCGTACTTTTTCCCCTGATTTTCAAGGCCCTCAGCCCCGGTGGCGTCCTGTTGCTCCAAACACCAAACGGTCAGGGACTTTTTCCCGGCCAGGTGATTTATGGAGATCTGACGCATCTCACGATCTTTGCCCAGGATTCCCTTAAACACATCCTCAGTCTCGCTGGTTTCCGAACCATCAGATTTGCAGAGACAGGACCTGCGCCGGATTCATTTGAAGGCAGGTTGCGAACCGTGCTTTGGAAAACAATTCGCGCAGTCATACGTATTATTCGGCAAATTGAAGCCAAGAACTCGTCGAAGCTCTGGACGGAGAGTTTCATTTGTGCGGCAGAGAAATAAGTAGGAAGTAGGAGGTTCAAAAATAGAAAGTAAAGATACAACGATCGTGAGGCGCTATGGCGAAAGCAGAACTGAAAACGAAACCGACAGGGCGAAGCGTTCAAACGTTCCTTGCAGGCATCAAGGATCGGAAGAGACGAAACGATTGCGTCGCGGTCATGAAAATCATGAAATCCGTCACTCGCCACCAGCCCAAAATGTGGGGACCAAGTATTGTCGGATTTGGGGCCTACCATTACAAATCTGAAAGCGGGCGGGAAGGTGATTAGTTTTTGACGGGATTTTCGCCCAGAAAGCGGAATCTTACACTCTACATCATGTCGGGATTTAAGGAACACGGTGATTTGATGAAGAAGCTTGGCAAATACAAAACGGGAGGGTCGTGTTTGTATTTCAATTCATTGGATGGTGTTGATATCGGGGTTTTGGAGAGGATTATCAGGAAGTCGGTGGAGAAGATGAAGAAGAAGTAGCGGGGCATCTGCGTAGATGAGTAATGCGGAATGAGGTTTTTATGTGAGTAGTGAATCACGAAAGCTTGCGAGGGTACCATGAAACGACATAAACGAATCGCGCTTGTAGCGCATGACAATCGCAAAAGAGATCTCATCGAATGGGTGGAATGGAACTGGGAGGCTCTGTCGAGGCATAGCCTGGTCTGCACCGGAACCACAGGTGTTCTTGTGGAAGAAGCTCTCGCAACGAAGGCACAAAGGTCGGATATGATCGCACTTCGAAAGCTGAAATCCGGCCCCCTGGGTGGGGATCAGCAGTTAGGATCGCTTATTGTCGATGGTGAAATCGACGTCCTCATTTTCCTCTGGGACCCCATGGAACCGCAGCCGCACGACGTTGACGTAAAAGCCCTTCTTCGCATTGCTGTTCTTTACAATGTCCCAACCGCTTGCAACCGCTCCACAGCGGACTTCATGATCTCCTCTCCTCTGATCACAGAAGAATATACACCGAGGCTTGTTGACTATTCGGCATACATTGGCCGGAAAATGAACTTGTAAAAACCGAAGTGAGAACTATGGAGGTAAATCGCAGATTGATTGTCTTGTCCTCTCTGTGTAGATTGGTTTTGTGTTTCACTGCCAACACTTGATGATAATGATGTCCATCAGAATTCCCATGCTTTCAGCATTGTACGTCGTCATATTTTCGGCGTGCGGCGGCGGCGCAGTGGAGTCCATGCTCTCCCCCGCTCAGCGGTTTGCCGTCGAAGATCTGCTCCGCGAACACAAAAACGCCGAACTTGTTCAGCCGACGGAGTGTACCAACTCCCTCCTCGCACGGTATCAGTCTGAACACCCCAATTACAGTCCGTATTACGCCGAAGCAGATTTTAACGGAGACGGAAGTCTCGATTTCGTGATTGCAACAAAGGTGGCAGGGGCATATGACCTGTGGCTTTTTTTGGGATCAGTGACGGAATACCGGCGCCCGGAGAACTTCTTGACGCTGACCTGGCTGAATGAGGGCGGACTGATCGTTCAGGGGCGTAATTTGTTTGTCGGCAAGTTCTATAGTGACGACGGAACCACGTTTGCCTGGGACAGCATGGCTGGTCGGTTCGCTCTTTATTCCCCCGAAATGCCCTAGTCTGACTGTGTTCTCTTCCCTCCCTTCCTGACATTCCTCCAAACATTTTTTTTGCGTTTCACGGCACCCGACGCTGACGATTTGGTTCAGCAGTGTTCTCGTTCCTTGATGCTACGAATCTGCCTTCCCGCGACCGCGGCCATATGGACAAATGGTATATCAGTTCGAAGACTGCATAAGATTCTCTTCGCAGTGGACATGGTATCAGAACGGAGCCGGGCGGTGGCTGGAAAAGATTGACCTCTCGAGGAATCCGTAGTATATTCCTGCTCTTCCAAGGAGCGGAATCTTGAAAATACTCATCGTGGGGGCAACGGGCGGAACGGGCCGGGAACTTGTGAAGCAGGCCCTGGATCGGGGGCACATTGTCACCGCCTTTGCGCGGAATCCGGCGGACATCGCCATACAGCACGAACGACTTTCCGTCGTGCAGGGAAATGTTCTCGATCCCGGATCGGTTGAAACTGCCGTCAAGGGCCAGGACGCCGTCCTGTCGGCTCTGGGGCACAAGCGGTGGATGATCCCATCCTCCATACTCTCGCAAGGGACAAGAGTGTTAGTCGATGCGATGAAGCGACAGGGAGTCAGGCGTTTAATCTGCGAGACGTCCCTGGGAGTGGGAGATTCACGCGGTCGGCTTGGACTCTATTATACACTTTTCGTTATCCCTGTTATTGTGTTTTTCTACTTTCGCGACAAGAAAAAGCAGGAAGATGTCATTCGACAGAGCGGATTGGACTGGGTGATCGTCCGTCCGGGCAGACTGACCAACGGTCGGAAACGGGAAGAATATCGTCACGGCTCGAAGGTCGGCAATTACATTTGGACGGTTTCCATTTCCCGCGCGGATGTTGCGGATTTTATGTTGAGTCAGCTGGAGAACGACAGGTATGTGCATCAGGCTGTGGGAGTGGCATATTGATTAGTTATTGGTTATTGGGTTAAAGGTTTCGGGTTAAGGATCAAAAGCGTTATTGGTTATTGGTTTGTGGTTTTGGTTATTAGTTGCTGGTTATGGTTGTTCAGATTTCAGATTTCATGTCCTCATGTCCGATGGAATCCACTCGGAGGATCCATCGGTCACGGCCACCGCTTTCTGCCCGCTTCCTACTACTACTCTCCATCTCCCATTCCCCTTCTCTTGATTTTTCATCTATTTTTTCCTACAATACCTGAACAACTGCTCAGGTGTTTCAGCATGAACAAATCGGAACGGCACAGTCATCAGCAAGCCATCAGGACGGCCCGCAAGGCCATGACGGATCCGGAGACAGTGGTCAGTCTCGCGGAAACCTTCAAGGTCCTTGGCGATCCGACGCGGCTGAAAATCGTACTGGCCCTCCTCAGGGCGGAACTCTGCGTCCTGGACATCGCCGCGATCCTCGGCATCAGCGAATCCGGCGTCTCCCACCAGATGCGCCTTCTGAAAACACTCCGACTGGTCAAACACCGGAAAGACGGCAAGATGGTGTTCTATTCCCTGGATGATGAGCATATTGAAGACCTGATCAGGGTTGGGGAAAGACATGTTGGGGAACGATAGATTTGCGGAAAACAAGTATGAATGTCGAATGTCGAACTTCGAATGTCGAATTTTCGAAGTATTAAATCCATCATGACCACAACAACCACCTTCATTATCGCCGACCTTTGTTGTGCGACTGAAGAGAACACAATCAGGAGCAAACTCAGCTCTCTCAAAGGGGTCGAGGAGCTGAGATTTAACGTCGTTTCGAAGAAGCTCGAGGTCCGCCATTCCTGCGGCACCGAAAACATCCTCGCCGGGCTGAAATCGGTCGGACTGCCGGGAACGGTGGCGAGCGGAAACCGAAAACCCGCAACAGACAAAACCCTCCGCAGTTTGATTGCTTCAACCATCGCCGCTGCAAGCTCGTTTGCTGTCGGACTGCTGCTGTCCGCACTTGACCAGCCGGAGATCATCACGATTTCCCTGTTCTGTGTTTCGATCCTCCTTTCCGGATGGCGACCGGCCTTCCGGGCTTTCAAATCCGTCAGAAATCTCTCACTCGACATGAACTTTCTGATGGTGATTGCTGTCCTTGGAGCTTTGACTCTCGGGGAGTATGCCGAAGGCGCAGCCGTTATCGTCTTGTTTGCCGTGTCCCTCCTTCTCGAAGCTCTCAGCACGGAACGGAGCCGCCGTGCGATCGAATCCCTCATGGACCTTTCTCCATCCACCGCGATGGTGAAACTTGCCGATCGCGAGGTGACCGTGCCTGTGGAGGAAGTACCCGTCGATGCGGTCATCGTCATCCGCCCGGGCGAACGTGTGCCTCTCGATGGCGTCGTGCTTTCAGGCGGATCCACCATCGATCAATCGGCCATGACCGGCGAGTCCCTCCCCGTCCCAAAATCAATGGGTGACTTTGTGTTCGCGGGTTCCTTCAACCAACGAGGCGCCCTTGAGGTCCGGGTGACAAAAATCTCTGATGATTCCACCATCGCGAGGATCATTCGGCTCGTCGAAGAGGCCCAGGCCCGAAAGGCACCGGCTCAGACGTTTATTGAGGGGTTTGCCCGCGTGTACACGCCAGCTGTATTTATTCTTGCTCTCTCGCTTGCAGTTCTTCCACCCATCCTCTTCGGGGCAAGTTTCAATGACTGGTTCTATCGGGCTCTCGTACTGCTCGTCATTGCCTGCCCCTGCGCACTTGTGATCTCAACTCCGGTCAGCGTCATCAATGCAATCACCAGCGCGGCCCGGAGCGGCGTCCTGATCAAAGGTGGACGACATCTGGAACAGCTCGCAGACATCCGGGCAATCGGATTCGACAAAACCGGCACCGTGACCGAGGGGGCCGCCGCGGTCACTGATGTGGTTTGTGTCGATTCCTTCTCTGAGTCAGAGATCATCCGCATCACCGCCGCCATCGAAGCGAAATCGGAGCACCACCTTGCACAAGCAATTCTGCGCAAGGCAGAAACGGAACGCATAGACATTCGTCGGACCGAGATCCGGGATTTTCAATCGCTTCCGGGAAAAGGCATCCGCGCAGTGGTTGACGGGGACGAATTCATCATCGGAAATCATCTGCTGGTCGAAGAACTCGGACTCTGCAACCCGAAGCTCGAGGGCATCCTTGGGTCCCTCGAGAGTGAAGGAAAAACTGCCGTTGTCCTGTTAAACGGCAAAGGACCGGTTGGGATCGTCGGGATATCTGATCAAGTACGTACAGAAAGCCGTGAGGCCGTGACGAGGTTGCGGCGACTCGGGATTGGGCATGTCGTCCTCATTACCGGAGACAACCGGGGAACCGCCGCTCATATTGGGGAGGCATTGGGAGTGGACGAGGTGCATTCGGAACTTCTGCCCGAGCAGAAACTCGAGGTGATCCACTCGATGAAACAGCGATATGGGCGGACAGCCATGGTGGGAGACGGTGTCAATGATGCCCCGGCGCTTGCAGCGGCTGACGTTGGCATTGCAATGGGGGGCATTGGATCAGACACGGCTCTTGAAACCGCAGATGTCGTCCTCATGTCGGACAACCTGCTTCACATTCCGGCAACCATCGACCTTGGCAAGCGGGCGGTGGCGATCATCAAGCAGAACATTGTAATCGCGCTGGCGACCAAAGCGGTTTTCCTCGCACTCGGGGTGATGGGCCTTACGAGTCTCTGGCTGGCTATCCTGGCAGACGACGGGGCGACATTGGTTGTTGTTTTGAATAGTTTGAGGCTGCTCAATCGGACAGATAAGGGTGAGGGAGAATAAAAGAGAATGTCCAATGTCGAACGTCCAATATCGAACGCCCAATTTGGCACGGTCGGGCGGGCAGGTTCAAAGTTCAAGGTTTGGAGTGCAAGTCGACTCCTTTCACCTTGGACTGCAAACTAGCGGCCATTACGTAATTAGCAAACTTCCCGTTGACTTTTTTCCCCGTTTTTGGTATCTTTAAAGCCCGTTACATCAATCAATTTGTCTTCAAACGATCAGGATCTCAGTCATGTATGCAGTAGTTGAAATCGCAGGCCAGCAGTATAAAGTCACCAAAGCCGACACGATTCACGTTCCGAAACTGGAATCCGAAGTCGGCCAGAAGGTCACATTCGACAAAGTATTGCTCGTTGGAGACGACAAGCAGACGAAAATCGGCGCTCCGTACATTGCCGGAACCCTGGTCGAAGCGACGGTGGTCAAACATCTGAAAGACGACAAGGTTGTGGTCTTCAAGAAGAACCGCCGAAAAGGTTACAAGGTAAGGCGGGGACACAGGCAACAATACACGACACTTGAGATCACAAAGGTGGCGTAGGTATTTTCAATTGCCAATTGTCGATTTTCAATTGGCGAATATGGCAATCGTGGATTTCCAATTGGCAATTATCAATTGGAAATTGACAATTCAGGAGGATAACAAGGGTTATGGCTCATAAAAAAGGCGGCGGAAGTTCACGAAACGGGCGGGACAGTCAGGCACAAAGGCTTGGTGTGAAGAGGTTTGGCGGGGAGACGGTTACCGCGGGCAGCATCCTCGTGCGCCAGCGCGGAACGAAATTCCACCCGGGCATCAATGTCGGAATCGGAAGCGACGACACCTTGTTCGCTCTGGTGACCGGCTTTGTAAAGTTCGAACGGGTCGGCAAGACCAAGAAACGAATCAGCGTTTACTCAGCAAATTAGTTCCCCTCTCGTCCCCGCCTTCCGGGGACTTTTTTTTAAATCCTAGAACCCAACAGCTTCGGATCCCTTCCGGGGCGATCATCTCAGGAGTTCCCATGAAAATCACAGTCATTGGTGCCGGTAATGTCGGGGCAACAGCAGCCCAGCGAATCGCAGAAAAAGAACTTGCTAATGAAGTCGTGCTGATTGACGTTGTTGAAGGGTTACCTCAAGGCAAAGGACTCGACATGTACGAGTCTGCCCCTATCGAGGGCTTCGATGCAAAGGTGATTGGTACGAATTCATATGACCAGACCGCGAATTCTAGAATCATTCTGATTACCGCCGGCATCGCCCGGAAACCCGGCATGAGCCGGGACGACCTGCAGGCGACGAACGCCGGTATTGTCAAATCGGTAACAGAACAAGCCGTTGCAAAGTCACCCGGCGCCATCATCATCGTGGTGTCCAATCCGCTCGACGTGATGACCTACGTCGCCAAGAAGGTGAGCGGGTTTGAACGGCACAGGGTTATCGGAATGGCAGGCGTTCTCGATTCGGCCCGTTTCCGAACTTTCATTTCGATGGAGCTTAATGTCTCCGTCGAAGATGTATCGGCGTTTGTGCTTGGCGGACACGGCGATACGATGGTCCCCCTCCCGCGCTATTCCACCGTCGCCGGAATTCCCCTCCCGGACCTGATGGATCAGGCAACAATCGACCGATTGGTCAAGCGGACCCGTGATGGCGGAATCGAAATCGTGAACTATCTGAAAACCGGGAGCGCCTACTATGCACCCTCGGCCGCCGCGGTCGAAATGATCGAAGCCATCGTGAAAGACAAGAAACGGATTCTCCCCTGCGCAGCCTGGTTGCAGGGTGAATACGGGCAGAAGGATGTATATTGCGGAGTCCCAATAAAACTCGGCAGCAATGGCATGGAAGAGATTATTCAGATCAAACTGACTCCTGATGAGCAGGCGGCCCTCAACAAGTCCGCTGCAGATGTGAAGGCAAGTATTGCGAAGCTGAGTATCTAGAGTAGTTGAGCAACTAAGCGCCGGGCGAGAGTCCGGCGTTTTTTAGCCCTTGGGGATTTCACAGAGCTCCACAGAGGATAAGATAAGAGGTCACAGAGAAAGGAATTGCCTTTCAGGTTTTTTACGGCTTTTTCAGCCCAGGACGTTGAATTTTCAGGCAATCGATTTATAACCCCTCTTGCATCTGAAATCCCCGTTTCTTAACATGACCCTACTTGTTTCGAACACAACTCAATTCAAAGGAGGCACCATGAAGTATGGACACGCGCTGCTCCTTTTCCTCGTTGCGAGCATGCTCATTGTTGTACCAAGTTGTAAGAAGGCGACCGATCCCGAAGACGTTGAGCAGGTGACGGGAGATCTGTTTCCTCTCACCGGCGGTCACAAACTCACGTTCAACGGTTTTATTCGTGAGGCGGTCAATGATACGAACATCACTGCTACCGGAGGATTTTACAGAGGCATCATGACGGTTCTCCCCGCGGCCCCACCGCTTCCGCCGAACGTTGCCACCCTTGCGGGGACGACGTTCTTTCTCAGTGATTCATCCCTCGTCAACCCGACCCCGACCTGGGTTGTCAGTGGTTTCTATGTCAAGCGGACAACCTCGACATCGGGTGATTTCTATTTCCTCACGAACGCCGGACGATTCTACCGGACATTCAATATCCATACCACGCGTTCGGACTCTTTGAAGTGGATCCTCCTCGTCAAGGAAAACGCCTTCGTCGGGCAAACCTGGAATGCCTTCGACAGCTCGTATGCTGCCCCCGGAGTAGGAACGGCACGGCTCAAGATTGATTGTGTTTTTGACGGGCTGACCGCTGTCACTGTGAACGGCCAAACGTTTTCCGGTTATAAGCTGACTGCGACCCGGTCCGTGTTCGTTGGCACCTCCACCACTCCTATTGCTCAGGGTGCCACGGCCACCGTCTGGCTTGTTCCGGGCCTGGGCATTGTCAAGTTTCTCTTCAATTCGGATGGTGAAACACCGGGATTTGACCGCAGTTTGCTCAGTAAAAATTTCTAACTTCTTTGTTCTCTTGCACATCTCAACAAGCCCCGACAGTTCCCCCGTCGGGGTTTGTTGAATGTACGCCCACAGATTGAGCCGGACACCGGCGGGAGACATACATCCGTGAAATTCCCATTCCTTGTTCGTCCGACGTTTCTCCTTATCCTGCTGTTTGCGTCTGTTTCATTGTCGATCGCTCAAAACCAAAACACCGGTCAGATCGCGGGGCTTGTCAAGGACGACGAGAACCGACAGGGTATTCCGTTTGTAAACATGGTGATCAGAGGAACTCAAATAGGAGCGGCGACCGATGAGGACGGACGATACGTGATCCGAAACATCCCGCCCGGAGAATATAACCTGGCCGTTTCCGCCGTCGGCTTTAAGACCACAGAAGTGTCGGTTCGGATCGAGCCGGGCACGTCCCTGACACAGGATTTTCACCTCGTTCATTCCATGGTCGAGCTGGGCGAAGTGCTGGTCTATGGGGCCTCCTTGAGGCGTGAGCGGATCACCGAGGCGCCTGCATCCATTACCATTATCGAAGCGAAAGATATCGCAAGGAACGCGGGTCACGGTCAGCTCCCCAAGCTGCTTGAAGCGGAACCGGGTGTCGACATGGTGCAAAGCGGTCTTTTTGATTTCAACATCAACACCCGCGGCTTTAACAGCTCCCTTAACAGAAGACTGCTTATTCTGCTTGACGGCCGTGATCTTGGAACGGCGTTTCTCGGTGCTACCGAGTGGAACGGATTGACCATACCTCTTGAGGAACTTGGGAGGATCGAGCTTGTGCGCGGTCCGGGTTCGGCGTTGTACGGAGCAAACGCGTATAACGGCGTCATGAATATCACCTCCGTCCCGCCAAGGGCAGGTCAGGGAACAAAGGTGATCCTTGGAGTCGGTGAACTCAGCATGTTTCGGGGCGACGTACGTCATGCCGGCTTGAGCGGACCGTGGAGTTACCGGATCAACCTCGGAGCCATTACCGGAAAGACCTTCAGCAAAGTGCGAACCGGGAGGAAGTTCGAGTATGGCGGGTTGCATCCGTTGCTGAACGACGAACTGAAGGATTTGAACACGGGTCCAGTTCAAAACATGTATGCTTCCGCCCGGCTGGATTACGATTACGCCGACGGATCGGTTGCAACGGTGGAGGGCGGTATAGCAGAGGTGAAGAATGAAGTCATTGTGACAGGAATCGGGCGCGTTCAGGTTCAGCACGCGCGGCGGCCCTGGGCGAGGATTGCATACACCGGACACGGGTTCAGCTTCCTCGGATGGACGAGCGCCCGTGTGAATGTGGAACCTGAGGTGTCTCTCTCAACAGGACTTGACTTATATCAGGATGCGTTGATTTCCCAGGCAGAAGCCCAATACAGCTTCGACGCCCTGGACAAACAACTCCGAGCGGTGGTTGGTGTTTCCCACCGATTTGTCGACGTCGGCACAAAGGGGACGTTAATGCTGGACACGCGGCACGATAACATGACGGGCATTTTCGGCCAGCTTGAATACAAGATCGCCGACGACCTCAAAGCGGTGATTGCCATCCGATGGGACCGCAGCACGCTGCATCCGAGCATCTTTTCGCCCAAGGCCGCAGTAGTGTATTCATTCCTCGAAGGTCATTCTTTGCGCGCCACATTTAACCGGGCGTTTCAGTCTCCAAACTATTCCGAGCTCTATCTTCACGTGAAGCATCCGATCCGTCCGCTCGCTTACTACGGAAACATGGTGGAAAACCCAGCGGGACTTACGGGATTCGTCGGCGGCGCTCAGCCAGGAGCGCTCAAGGATATGAAGGTCGAGAAGATTGTCGGTTATGAACTGGGCTACAAGGGAGTTTTTTCGAACGCGATGTTTCTTACTGTGGACGCATACTTCAGTGAGTTGACTGATTTTGTGACCGATCTCGCCGTCGGTGTGAATCCGCGTTTTCCGGCCAGCGGTGGTATTTACCAGGGTGAATCCGTTCCCCGCACAATATGGTCCTACGTCAATGCCGGATATGTCCGCGAGGCCGGCATTGAGATTGGAGCAAACTATTACCTCACGGATGAATGGGTGTTTCGGGGAAATTACTCGCAGTATTCCTTTGAAGTACTGGAAACAAACGTCAACGACGTTCTCATTCCGAACTCTCCGAAACGCCGGATCGGCGGCGGGGTAACGTACGCGTACGGAATGGGGGATGTGGGGGTCAGCATTAAATATGTGCCCGAATTTGAATGGGCGGCCGGAATCTTCCGGGGAACGATCCCTACTTACACGATTCTGGACCTGAGCGGCACGTACATGGCCACCAGCCACCTGATGCTCAGCATCAACATTTCAAATGCGCTCGACAGGGAGCATTATCAGATCTTTGGTGGATCGATTCTCGGACGGCGGAGTGTTGTGACGGCGGTGTATTCGTTTTAAGAGGGGGCGATTCCCCCCTTACAGAGACTCCCGGAATCTTCATGTGTAAAACGATGGAAGATTCCGGGAGTCTTGCCGTGATGGGGGGAATCTCCCCAACCGGCAACCCTGCTACCGCAGTCTTTTCAGATTTATCGCCATTTCCACCGTTGTGCCTGTTACTGTCGGATGGAAGTCAACCCGATCCATCATTGACCTGATTAGGAAAATCCCCCTACCGCTTTCTTTCAAGAGGTTCTGTTCGTCGAGCGGATTAGGGACGCTTGCAGGATCGAACCCACCCCCCTCATCCGACACGCTCACCATGATCGAATCCCTGTTCACCACGCATCGGACGCACACTTTCTTCGCCGGATCGGATTTATTTCCGTGAAGAATAGCGTTGTTGACGGCTTCCGTGGTTGAGACAAACAGGCGGTGAAACGTTCCATCGTCCAGCCGTGTTCGTTTGTTCACTTCCCCGAGGAATTTTTCAACCCTGCGGATCTCCCCGGGCATGCTGATGCACACCATCTCGAACAGCGTGCGAGGATGATCGCCATTGCCCCGTTCGATCTTTGCCACAACAGGATTTCTCTTTTTCTTCGCCATAAAGGTTAGAGCATCATTCCGACAATCAGTGAAAGATTGGAGTAACTCCGGCCTGCGCCACGGTGATCGGACTGTGTCTCCCGCCATCCTTCAATTTCCACACGTCCTCCGTTGGCACCGCGCCAGGAGAGATTCACGGTCGGCCCCGCACTGACGAGCCATCCCTCGAATGCCCGGTGTTTCCCTTCGTACCGATAACGCGTTTGGGAGAAATATCGGTAACCGATACCCATGACAAGGTGATCCGTAACACCGACCGATATCCTGGGCCAATAGGACTGTTCCAGGAAGTACATCTCCGGTCGCTCACGGAACTCACGCCATCGCAGGATCCCCCGTTCGTATATCCGCACCGATCCCTGAATAAGCGCTTCGACCGATCTGCCGATACGCATCCAAGTCGAGTCCGTCCATGTCACCTGCCGGAACGAGAAGCTTCGGACAGACTGCACCTGATCTTCAAAATCGAACACCGTGTAATTCGCCATTACTTCACCCGTGGTGCGGGAGACCAGCCAGGGAGCAGGAATGAACGTCACGGCAGGTTTCAGGCGAATGATCCGGTTCCAGGCATTATTCGCGCTCTGAAAGCGACTGAGATACACCAGGTGACTCATGGCCGCGTCAGCCAGAACCGAGAGCGAGAGCACGTCGCTGAAGCGATGGGTTTCCTCGACGGACACGAGAAGCAGAAGTTCATCGCGGTCGTCTGTGTTAAGGGAATCAGGCGTATCGTAGCGTAATATGCTTGCCGATCCTGAGAGATTCAAGAAATCTTTTTGTCCCAGGATTGTCCCGGCGGCAAGACCGAGGGTCGATCGGTGAACTGTATTGGTGAGCCGTCGGGCCGCCTGGTCCTGCCGATCAAATGTTTGCCGCGGCACCAATGGATCATCCTGCACACGGTGGCGTTCCTGACGTTCCTCGAATTCAGCCGTCACGACACTTGAAAGCCAGGGGAGCGGACTCATGCGCACCGTGCCGCCACCGACAATCCGTTCCTCGGTAATGGCCACATCGAGAATGGCGTTTGCGGGATTGGAAACACTTTTGTAGCGATACGAACGGTCGATCGTCCGGTTCGACAAGGAGGCATGGAAACTGAGAAGTGTGGAGCCGGATTGAACCACGAGCGTATCGGCGATCCCGAATTCCCTCGATGCCCGGCGGAATATATTTGCCGATACCTGGAATTCCTGCTGGATGCCAGGATCGGCGCGGGAGTAAAATTCGCGCTCCTGGCCGACATAGGAAAAGGACAGTGAGTTGAAGGCCGATTCACTGAAGGCACGCACAACGGAAAGTGTTGCCGAATCTGTCTGAACCGTTCTGGGATTCAGCCAAGAGCGGCCAATCCGCCCGCCAGCGGCGATGTCGAACTCATCGAGGCGAAGCGGTGACGCCCTCAACTCAAGCAAAGCGGCGAATCCCTGATCGCGGATTCCCTGCTGGGCTGCAGCCTCATATCCTCCCATCGCACTCAGGGAAAACCATGGAGTCAGGCGGGCCCAAGGGCCGGCCAGGACCTGGTGTTCTGAACGGTTCCCGAGGTCAAGTTGAGTGTTGTCCGAAAGGACCGACGAAACAGCCGCTGTCCTGATATCCAAGTGTTCTGTCACCGGGATACCGACAGCAAGCCGCACGCCCAATTCATCCTGAATAGCGGTGCGGCCGGATTTGATGAGGCGGGATCGCAGATGCTGGTCGACATCGAGCGAGATGCCGCCGACTAGGCGATTGAGCAACAGACGTTCCGTCCAGCGGAAGGTTTCAAGAGAGCGGTCGAATCCGAAAGACACAGAGGCAGTCGAGTCTGTGACGTTTATGGGTTTCGGGACCGACTCCTGTGCATGGAGGCCGGGTGCGATCCAGGCAAAAAGGAACGCGCTCAGGCAGGCCCGCATGATCTCACTCCCAGAGCCGCGCATGCAACGCCCTCAGGAATTTCTCTTTCTCAACACTCAATGCAACGGAGATCGTCGGTTTGTTTTTGCGGGTTTTGTTTCGAAAATCCGCCACCGTCATTCCCCTTGTCCATTGGCCCTTCGATTCCACCCGCGCCTCGATTCTTATCCATCGGAACCAGCTTTCGTCGATCGCGACCGCAACCGCAAGCGGATCGTGCATGAATCCACCGTTGAATCCCTCGGTTGTTCTGTGGTATGCCATGTACGACCGTGTACAACGCGTGATGAATCGTGAAACCTGATTGGGCCTACGTTTTGCACGGTATTCAAGCTCGGCACGCATAAGCACTATCTGCTCGGTCAGGTCGAGCGGAACGACTCTTAGCGCCAGGCCGCTTGTCAGCATGAGATCAGCGGCATCCGGATCTACGAAGTAATTGAATTCGGCAACGGGGCCGGTATTGCCCGGGACTCGAAATGCGCCACCCATGGAAACAATCTGGCCGGCTTTGCGCAGAGATGACGGTCGGCGTTGCCAGGCGCGGGCAAGGTTCGTGAGTGGACCGAGCGCCACGATGGTAAGACGGCCTTCGTATTGGTCGCACAGATCGAGAATCACCTTTACGGCGTCTGGCAGGACTTTTTGTGCAGAAGCACGTGGTGAGGGGCGCACATCGCCAAGGCCATCACGCCCATGGACCTCAGGCGCCGTGATGAGGGCTTTTCGCAGTGGTTTCGCAGAGCCGCGGGCTACAATGATCTCCTGTGCCGGGCGGAGCAATCCAAGGATCCTCAGAACATTACGTGTGCATTTGCCGACCTCAACGTTCCCCGCGACCGTGGTAATGGCCTTCACGGACAGTTCGGGAGACCGGAGCGCGAAGATCAGCGCAAGAGCATCATCGACGCCAGCGTCAGTGTCTATGAGGATGGGGCGGGACATGGGCTATGATAGAGCATTATGGTGAAGGGTGATGAGTAAAGGGTGAAGAGTAAAGAGTGAAGAGTAAAGAGTGAAGAGTAAAGAGTGAAGAGTAAAG
>JBBDYD010000095.1:0-4880 GCA_040901865.1 Bacteroidota bacterium
ACAAATCCCCCCACAGACGCGTCACCATTCCGGACCATAGAGAAATTGCAAAAGGAACCCTGAGGGCAATCATCAGGGAGACCGGACTCACCGTAAGGGAATTCTCAGATCTCTTGTAAAAGGCGGAATAGCAATCGATTCCCGGATTTATCCCGGGGCGTGGAGGGTCGAACTGTTGAGACGATTTACCCTATTGAGGATCGATGATGTTCAGTGAACTGGAGAAATACAAGAACAACGGGCATTTCTTCTTCGAGCCTGGCCAGAAGCTTTCGAAGGTCTGCAATGCACCCGAGAAGCCCGGGGTGTATTACATTATCCGACTCTGCAAAGGGCACGTCGACCTGGTTTATATCGGTGCGTCAGGGACCGTAAATCAGCGCGGGGAATTCGGGGATCAGCTTCTGTACAGCAGTCTGAATAACAAACAAAACGGCGTTCCGCGGCAAGAATTCTTTGAAAACATAATGAAGAAGCAGGGGATCGATGCGCTTGATATCTATTGGTTTGTCACATTTGACAAGGAGCATCATCATTACCGGCGACCCGTACTCGTCTCTCAGAGATGACCTCATCTCCCGCTTCATCGCGGAGATCAGCCCCCGTGAGCTCACGGTGAAGGTAACCTTGTTCGAGGATTCCGATATGCCGGAACTGAGACAGGGAATTCTCCAGGCAAAGACCGGGCGATGGAAGGAAAGCCTTGCGATCTTCCTGGATGCGATCGATCGCTACCGGGGTTACGAGAATCTCCATAAAGCGTACTTTGACGCCGGAGTGGCGTACGAGTACACCCACCAATACTCCCTCGCCCGCGAATTCATGGAGCGGGCACTCGACCTTTCGCCCGAACGCGATTACGAAGACGAACTCCGGCGTTGCATCCGATACGAACAGGAATGGAAGTGGAGGGAGGGGTACTTGGAAAAACTAAGAATGGTAAAGAGTAAAGAGTAAAGAATGGAAAATGGAAAATGCCTGCCCGCCGAAGCTGCTTCTCAAGCGTAGGCGGGGAAAATGGAAGCTTGCCCTGCCCGTCCCGGCTGAAGTTTCAAGAAGGCGGGCCGGGGAGTCCGCCGTAGGCGGACGAAGGGACGGAAACTTATCACCACCGGCTTTTTGAAAAACTATTTTAGGATTCAGAATTCGTTTCTGTTATCCCCCTTCAGGGGATTGTGCTTCACATTCGCGAATCTAGACCCGGAATTTATTCCGGGGCGTGCCGCGGAAATGCTTAAGGACCAAATTCCCCCATCACGAAGTGATGCCTTCCGGGACACTTCGGGACAAGGTCCAATAGAATGCTCAATGACCAAATTCCAAAATGCAATTTGAAACTTGAGCATTGAACCTTGGACGTCACGAGACAATCTAATCCCACCAATTCTTCCAATCCTGTAAATCCAGTTCAGACAATATGCCGAAGCCTAAACCCGAAAAACCCCTTCTCATCCGTTGCCCCAATTGCAAGCAAACAAACGAGCCGGACTTCAATGAAACCACGAACCGGCATGTTTGTCCAATTTGCGCCGCGCATGTTGATGTGCAGGTGATTATTGAGAAGAAAAAGAGAGGAATAAAATAGTGAAGGGTGATGGGTGAAGGGTGAAGAGTGGTGAACGGAAGATGGAGGATGGGAGATGGTTGGTCGGAAAATATTAAATCCCAATATCTAAATACCAAACAAATCCAAAATCAAAGTATTAAACTGTGCATTATCGAGATTTTCCCGGGTCGCGATTCCCGAAATCTCTCCTAATATTACGAACCTGATGATTTGGGGAATTATTAGTTCTCATAGTCCGCAATCCCACTTCCGCAATCCGAAATCCCTTTATCCCGGGGCGATGATCCGCAATCCGAAATATCCATAGAGGTCTCATGAAATCCTCACTCTTCGTCTTTCTCGCTCTCTCTTCATCTCTCTTCTCCCAAAATCTGCGCGTTTATCATATCGACGTCGAACAAGCAGATGCCACGTTGTTCGTCTCACCGTCGGGCAAGACATTGCTGGTCGATTCGGGCAAGAATGGCCACGGTCGGCGAATTCAGAACGTCATGCAGCTGGCGGGTGTCACGAAAATCAATTATTTCGTGAATACGCACTACCACGAAGACCACTACGGCGGAATAGACGATCTGGTGCGGGCGGGGGTGCAGGTGGATTCGGCCTATGACCGCGGGGACAAGGATTTTATCCCTCCTGAAACAAAAAACGGATCGGCCTACAAGGGCTATGACACGACCATCGGCTTCCGTGCAGTGCATCTGCAGCGAGGACGCACGATTCCGTTCGACCCGAATGTCTCGGTTACCTGCATCTCGTCGGGCGGAACGGTCCTGGGCGAAAACAATCCGCCCCAAACCGGCCACGATGAGAACGATATGAGTATTTCACTTTTGATTCAGTCGGGAGCGTTCAGGTACTTCCTGGGAGGCGATATCGAAGAAACGACGGAACAGAAAATTGCCGACCGCGACCTGGTGACCGATGTGGACGCGTATCAGTCCGACCACCATGGCTCCAATACCAGCTCGTCGGCGGATTTCATGAACGATCTGAAACCATCGGTGATTGTGATTTCGAACGGCAACAACGGCAAGTATGAGCATCCGCGCCAAGTCACGCTGGATTTTTACGCTGCCATGTCTCCGAAACCGATTGTCTTCCAAACAAACAAGTATCTCAAGGGCGGAGCAGGCGGAAATGTGGGAGATGACTTCATCGGCGACCCCGAATCGTCCGACGAGGACGGTACTGTTCTGCTGACTGTGAACACTGCCGCAGGGAATTTCACCGCGACCTATCGGAACAAAAGTCATACGGTGGCAATCAAAGGCGGGGGAACAACGCCGAACGTCGTGATCGATCGCCTTGTACCGGATCCTGTCGGCAACGATACTAACCTGGAAGAGGTAACGATCAGAAACAAAGGCACTTCATCCGTCGCAATGGTCAACTGGTTTCTGCAAGACGAAAGCGGAAAGGTCTGGTCGCTTGCCTCCCTGGGCACCGTCGCGGGAGGTCAGTCGGCCACCATCCGCCGTAACGGCATGCCGATGTCACTGAACAATTCCGGTGATGAGATTATTTTGTTTGACGAGAATAGAGTTGAGATGGACAAGTTCAGGTATGGTGTGGTTGGGGAGGGGGTGGTGGTGAGTACGGGACATTAGGAAATGGAAGATGGCCTACGGCTCTACGAGCCGATTATTCTATTGGAATTTGGATATTAGACATTGATCATTGTATTGGAGTTTTGAATTTCCTTTTATCATCCCCCTTTTGGGGGATTGTGCTCAACATTGGCGGAACTAGACCCGGAATTTATTCCGGGGCTGGGAATGGTTGACATTCTTTGCGCTCTTTGCGTCTCCTTGGCGCCCTTCGCGGTTCCTTTTTTATTTAACCGCAAAGACCGCAAAGGGGCGGCGAAGTCGGAGATCAGAGGTGAGAATTAGAGGACCCAGGGCTCCTTATTCCGCTTTCCTGCCCCGACTTGTCCCGATGTTTTCCATCGGGACGTTCTTTGTCGGGGAGCGGAATTGTGCCTTACCTAAGGTGCATCAAGACCCGGAATTTATTCCGGGGCGGCGAAGTCGAGTGCCGGAGGGTATCCGAGACCAAATAATCCTCATAATCCTTCAAATCCTGTAAATCCAGGTTCAGACAATTGAGTTATTCCATCATCAAGATTCCAATATTCCACCACGGCCTAACACAGTCCGCAATCTTCAATCCGCACTCCGCAATCCGCAAGCCCTACATTTGCTTTGAATCCGCCATTTGCGTACGTTCTCTCGCCAGGTTGTGTAGTATTGTTCCCACCATGTTGCTTTCTGAAAGGATACCTCATGAAGTCCTTGATGTGTGCCGCGGCTCTTGTCGTGTGCGCCACAATGTCTTTTTCACAAATTCCGAACCCCGGATTTGAGAATTGGGCGACTGACGTCGACGGGAACAATAATCCTGTCAGCTGGGAGACAATCAACAGCTTTCCGATAGTTAGCGTCGAACCTGTCACTCCGGGTCACGGGGGAACTTATGCGATGAAGGTGAAGACCGTCGATCTGACGGTGGTAACATTGGGATTTGCCATCGCTCAGGCCCCATATACCTTCGCTGAGACACCGACAAAATTCAGCGCCTGGGTGAAATCAACGCTTATGCCCGGCGATACGGCATTAATCATTGTGGCATTGATGAGGGGCGATTCGGTTATCGCTGCAACGGACAGTTGTACGTTCAAGATTGATTCTTCGTACGCCCAGTTCACCTATCTTGAATTTCCCATTGCCGTTATCTCCAGCTTGATTCCGGATTCCCTCTATGTCATGGTGGCGACAGGTCTTGGAGCTTCGCAGGTCGGTACAGAACTCATCGTCGATGACATTGCATTCATTTTTGGTAATCCGACAAGCGTTTCAAAGGAACCCATTCTTCCGGATTTGTTCAGATTGGCTCAGAACTATCCGAATCCATTCAATCCTTCCACGGAGATCTCCTTTGACCTTCCGGAATCGGGAATCACGACCCTCGAAGTCTATGATCTCCTGGGCAGACAGGTCGCCACGTTGGTTTCAGGATTTCTTTCTGCGGGAACACACACACGCACCCTCAACGCCGAACATCTTCCGTCGGGCGTGTATGTGTATCAGCTTCGGAGCGGCAGCTTCCAGGCGACCAGGAGATTGATGGTGGTGAAGTGAGTATGTGAGTATATGAGTATATGAGTATGTGAGTAGATGAGTAGTAGAGCTGTAGCCGCGAACGTTCTGATTGCGAGATGGGGTTCGTAGGATTAAACCCTTGAAAGGATTTTCCGTTTGTTCCCTTAGTTTACCCTCCACACGAGTAAAGCTGTGGGTATTGGCGTAGT
>JBBDYD010000096.1:0-31395 GCA_040901865.1 Bacteroidota bacterium
ACTTGACTGTTCCTTTTTCCATGGAACGAGTCCTTTCGATTAAGTAACCTCCGGCCAACCGCCGGAGAAGGTGTACGCCGAACTTACCAGAAACATCACTTCCTTCCCACAGATCACATCTCGTGGGCTCTCATCTGACTGACGGCGTTGAACCTTGGAAGGTTACTTAAGCGGGCAGCAGCGGAACTGTTTCCGATTGCTCGGGAACAGGGACTTGAAGATGTGTAGACGGTGTACTGTTAGTTGACAGTAGTAAAGATACGGATTCTCCCTATCAATTCCAAGTACAATCGATGGTCGCCGCCGCAGCGTGATTTCCAACTCCTCCGCCGGTCTTTACTTTTGTTTCATTTTTCCATAAACTTCGTTGAAGAAAATCAGTTATTTCCGTCCTTTTTCCGGCTCGTATGGTCGAAAACTACATACCGATCCTCCTCATGCTGACCGCTGCTGTTCTCTTTGGCGTTGTTGCCGTCAAGGTCAATGAGTGGCTCGGTCCGCATCGACCCAACGATGAAAAGTTGTCAACCTACGAAAGCGGCATGGAGCCGATTCGTTCGGCCAAGGAGCGGTTCTCGGTAAAATTCTATATGGTGGCAGTTCTGTTTATTCTTTTTGACATTGAAATTGTGTTCATGTATCCCTGGGCCGTGTCGTTCTCAGACCTGGGCCCGTTGGGGTTTTTCAGCATGATGACCTTTATTGTGATTCTCCTCGTCGGTTATTTCTACGTTTGGAGAAAAGGAGCGTTGGAATGGGATTAGAACAGGCACTCGGCGACAGCCTGATGTTGACAAAGATCGAAGATGCGGTTAACTGGTGTCGAAAGAATTCCCTCTTTCCCATGCCCATGGGCATCTCCTGTTGCGCCATTGAAATGATGGCGTTCGCCGGGCCGCGCTTCGACTCCTCCCGGTTCGGATCCGAAGTGTTCCGGTTTTCTCCCCGTCAGGCCGATGTGATGATCGTAGCCGGGACAACAACCTATAAAATGGCAAGGGTCGTCCGGAAAATTTACGATCAAATGCCCGATCCAAAATGGGTGATCGCCATGGGGGCATGCACGTCGTCGGGTGGAATGTATCGCACATACTCCGTGGTTCAGGGAATCGACCAGTTTCTCCCCGTGGATTTGTACGTTGCAGGATGCCCTCCGCGGCCTGATAACCTTCTGAATGCGTTAATGATTCTGCAGAAAAAAGTGCAAAATGGCGAAAGCCGCGGCAGTTCCACTACTCTGATCGGAGATTTTCCGCATCGTCATCGGTCCCCATTAACACCTGCGTAAATGAACCAGATCGTGCTTCAGAAGCTCCAGGCACAGTTCGGCGATGCCATTCTGGAATCGAATGAATTCCGGGGTGAGCTGACCGCCGTTCTGCCGGCTGAACGCCTGGTCGAGGTCTGCCGGTTTCTGAAAACGGGGGAGTTCCGATACGAACTGCTTGCAGATTTGTGCGGACTCGATATGTATACGCCCGTGAAACGCTTCTGCGTGGTGTACAATCTCTATTCCTATCAGCACCGTCACCGCCTGCGATTGAAGGTATTCGTTGAAGAGTCGCACCCTCATATCCCCACCGTGACGACGGTGTGGGCAACGGCCAACTGGCACGAACGAGAAACCTATGACATGTTCGGAATCCTCTTTGACGGCCATCCGGACATGAGACGGATCTATATGCCTGACGACTTTGAGTATTACCCGTTGCGCAAAGATTTCCCGCTGATGGGCATCCCGGGGTCTCTTTGGCTTCCCAAGAAATAATCTCCATGGAAACCGCGGCAACCCACGAACCCGGACGCAAATCCAAGATCCTTCAGGCCCTGGAGGATCAGAACACTTCCTTCTCATTCGATGATCCTCTCGAGAATGACCTGATTCTCAATATGGGCCCTCAGCATCCGGCCACCCACGGCGTCCTCCGGTTGCTCGTCCGTCTGGATGGCGAAACCGTCATCGGCTGTGTGCCTGAGGTGGGGTACCTCCATCGGGGATATGAGAAGCTCGCCGAGGCATCGTCGTACCACGAATTCATCCCCCACACCGATCGTCTCGATTACCTTTCTCCGCTCTCCAATAACGTCGCGTATGTGCTCGCGGTGGAAAAACTCCTCGGCATTGAGGCTCCGCCGCGGGCACAGTACCTGCGCACCATCATCACCGAGCTTGCCCGCCTGTCATCCCACCTCCTGTGGTTGGGATCCATGGCGATGGATGTCGGTGCGCTGACAGTGTTCATGTGGAGCTTTCGCGAACGGGAAAAGTTGTACGATGTTTTCGAAAACCTCGTGGGTGCCCGTTTTACAACGAGTTACACACGGATCGGCGGTCTTGCGCATGATATGACCCCCCAGGCTGAGGCGATGATCCGAAGGTTTGTCGACGATTTTCCGGAAAACCTCCATGAGTGCGAACGGTTGCTGAACAAGAACAGGATTTTTGTTGAACGAACGGATGGGATTGGCGTGATCACCCGGGAACAGGCAATTGACCTCGGTGTGACGGGGCCCTGCCTGAGGGCCTGCGGCGTCAGTCACGATTTGCGGCGGGCCAATCCATACCTCGTTTATAATCAGCTTGACTTCAACGTTCCCATTTACGAGGGCGGCGATACACTCGCGCGGTATTACGTGCGTATGGACGAAATGAAGGAAAGCCGCAAGATGCTGGTTCAGCTTCTGGAAAAAATTCCGCAAGGGAGTATCCATGCGTTTGAACCCAAGAAAGTCCTTCCGAGAAAAGAGCGAATCTACACCAGAATGGAAGAGTTGATCCATGACTTCATGCTGATCAATTTTGGCGTTGATCCGCCGGTCGGCGAAATCTATCACGCGGTGGAAGCCCCCAAAGGGGAGCTCGGGTTCTATTTTTACAGCAATGGCGATGGTAACCCCTGGCGGATGAAAATCAGGTCCCCGTCATTCGTCAACATCCAATCACTCCCTGTCATGTTGCAGGGTTCCATGATCTCTGACATTGTTGCGATTATCGGGAGTCTTGATCCCGTGATGGGAGAGGCGGATAAGTAGATTTCGAATTTGGAATTGCCAATTGCGAATTTGAGGATGTGAATCTGGCATACCATCAGGAGGCGAAGGAATTGACGGCGATCTTCACGGCATCCGGTAAGACTGCAAAGGGCAACCAATGGACATTGTGATCAATTCGAAATTGACAATCCGCACTTCGCAATAACTATGCTGAGCCCCGAAAATCTGCAACGTATCGAAATCCTCAGGAAAAGCTACCCCCACGCCCAGGCCATGGTCCTGCCGGTGCTGTGGATCGCCCAGGAGCAGTATGGATATATATCCCAGGAAACGATGAAAGAGGTCGCGACTCTGCTCAATCTCCCCTTCGGCCACATTCTGGGTGTTGTGACGTTCTACACGATGTACCATACGAAGCCGGTCGGCAAAAACCATATCGAAGTGTGTACGAATGTTTCCTGTATGATTCGCGGGTCCGAAAAGATTATTCGACACCTCGAGGGGAAGTTGGGCATCACCGTTGGCGAGACTTCCAACGATGGTGCATGGACCCTTTCCGAAGTAGAGTGCATGGGCGCATGTGCCGGTGCACCGATGTGCGCTGTTGGAGAAGAATACTACGAGAACATGACTCCTGAGAGTGTCGACCGGATGATAGAAGGTTTTTCGAAAGGGCAGGTAGGAGCGTAATGGATCCTGTCATCCTTCCGAAAATACCAAGGCTCCATACCATCGATGTCTACGAGGCGAACGGCGGCTACAAGGCTTTCAAGAAGGCTCTTGGCATGACTCCCGAGGCGGTGACCGATGAGGTAAAAAAATCGAATCTCCGCGGCCGGGGAGGAGCGTGCTTTCCAACGGGCCTGAAATGGACCTTTATGCCGAAGAAAACCGACAAGCCGAAATACTTGTGCGTCAACGGTGATGAGTCGGAACCGGGCACGTTCAAAGACCGCCACATTTTTGAGTTTAATCCGCACCTGCTTCTCGAGGGCAGTCTGATCGCATGCTACGCCATGGGGATTACAACGACGTACATTTACATCCGTGGGGAGTACGGGAAGTGGATCCACATGATGGAGAAGGCGCTCGATGACGCAAGGGCAAGAGGATTCGTAGGGAACAGTATCCTCGGTTCTGGATTCGGAACCGAGGTCGTCATCCATAAAGGAGCGGGAGCGTATATTTGCGGCGAAGAATCCGCCCTGATGAACTCCCTCGAAGGGGAGCGCGGCTATCCGAGGATCAAGCCTCCGTTTCCGGCACAGTACGGACTGTGGGGATGCCCGACGACCATTAACAACGTGGAGACTCTGAGTAACGTCCCTTGTATTATCAACAATGGTTGGGAATGGTATTCAAAGATCGGAGCCCCCAAGCATCCCGGTCCGATTCTGGTCGGTGTCAGCGGCCATGTGAACCAACCGGGCGTGTATGAAATGCCAACAGGAGTTCCGCTCCTGGAGATTATTTATAAATACGCCGGCGGCGTTCCGGGGAACAAGGCGATCAAAGCCATCATCCCCGGAGGTTCTTCCACGCCGATCTTGCGCGGAGATCAGCTCGAGGGAGTCTCCATGGACGCAGACTCGATGAAGGCGGCCGGTTCCGCCGTTGGCACAGCGGGACTCATTGTCATGGATGAGGATACTGACCTCGTTGCCGTGCTCGCACGGATAGCAAAATTCTATCACCACGAATCCTGTGGACAGTGTACCCCATGCCGCGAAGGGACCGGATGGCTCGAGAAGGTCCTGAACAGGTTTGTCCGGGGAGAAGGCCGCAGAGAAGAGATCGACCTCCTGATGGACATCGCGAACAACATTGAAGGGAATACGATTTGCGCGCTTGGTGATGCCGCGGCCTGGCCCGTCCAATCCATGATCAGACGCTTCAGGGATGAATTCGAAAAAAGGGTGAGCGCTCCTGTGAAGGAAGAGGCCGCGTAGCGGCGAACTTTCCCGGTGAAAACCCGTATGAAGCTTCAGGAGGCGCATTTCCTGAAGAATCATACGGGTTTCGCATTTAAACCCCGGGAAGCTTCCGGGAACTCCACCATGGATTCAGCCGTCTATATGAATGAACCCCGGCATAGAGCAAGTGACCATTCCGCGAGCATGCCTGCGCACACGGCCGATGAACAGCTTGAGAGTAAGAGCGACGAAGTCCTTGTATCCCTGTTCCAGGCCGGGGACAACGGCGTCTTCCGCCTATTGGTGGAACGACATCAGGAGCGGATCCGGAATCTCCTGTATTCCATCTTCCATGAACCCGCAACCATCGACGACCTGGCGCAGGAGGTCTTTATCAAGGCCTACGAAGGCCTGGGCCGGTTTCGATTCGAGTCATCGTTCTACACGTGGTTGTACCGGATAGCGGTCAATCGGAGCCGTGACGAGTTGAGGAAGCGGAAGGTCCGTCGGTTCTTTTCTTTCCAATCGCTTGACGAATCGGAAGATCCGGAATTCAGGGAACGCACGACTGTCGAGCTGAGAACGAACGAAGCACAGGAACTTGTTGAAAAGGGACTCAAAGCGTTGCCGGAGAAATTTCGCCTTCCGGTGATCCTGAAGGACCTCGATGGCTTCTCCTACGAAGAGATCGCCGAGGTTCTCCAATGTGAACTCGGTACGGTTAAATCCCGGCTTTCACGCGGACGGGCCATGCTGAGAACGATACTGAAACCCCTGCTCGAGGAGGCAGGTCCATGAACCCTTTGTCACAACGTGAAGTGTCATTCTTGCTTTCCCTTGCCATCGATGGTGCCCTTGATGAAAATCAGAAAAGGCAGCTTGAGGAGATCCTTGCTGGCAATCCTGAGATTGCGCGGGAACTCCGGGAGCGTCAGGCGCTGAAAGACCTTTTGGCCGCAAGGCGACCGGTATCTCCCAATCCGTACTTCTGGACGCGTTTGTCCCAGGCTATCGATGCGCAAAAAGAGGAAGAAAAGAATCTCCTCCCGTTTCCCCGCAAATATCTCCCCGTCGCTTCCGTTATGGGAATCCTGGCTTTTGTCGCATTGGGTGTTACGCTCTTTGTTCAGCGCGAGCCGCTCCTGCAGTATCTTTCCGAAAAATCCGCTGTCGTCCAGGAGGTGTACGAAAGCAGCATCCTCAAGGGATCGGTCATGCCCCTCTTTGCAAATATCGGCAACGATGATGTGCTTCAATATGCTCTGTTCGGGACGTTACCACTCGACAAGGAATCGGAAACGGCCCTGCGTGTCGATGAAGGGAGTACCGAGGGATACCGGATTGAAGTGGGGTTGACAGGGGAACAAGTCAGGCCGAGAGTCACCGTTCACGAACTTCTTGAGGAGTTAAGGCCATCCGTGATTCAGGCTGATATGATCGATTCTGTCCTCGGCGATGCGCGCAGGCAGATTGAGCAGGCCGTGTTTTACTCGGAAAACAACGCACTCGCAATCGATCCCGAGCTCACGCGCCTGAATCGTGTGGTCCTGACCAGAATCGCCTCGGTCCTCGCTCCCGCACAACGGGTTCGTTTCGACAAGTTTTTGGTGGAGAGGAATGCCACCTATGCGATTGCTGCCGGTCATCGTGATGCTCCGGAACCCCCCGATGCCCCAACCCCCCATATCGCAGGCGCTCCAAAGGACTTCATTGTCATCACACCTGATTCATTTGTGGTTGCCGAATTGCATTTCAATCTCGACAGCATCATGCAGCCCGGAACCATGTTGCGTTCGCGAATTCCGGATATGGAGCGCAAACTTGAAATGCTCGTACGGTCGCGGGCCGAGCGCCCCCCATCAATGCATCAGTCAAGGAATCTCTCCCGGTCGCCTGTGCGCGTTGTCGGCGAGGCGGATATGATCAAGATCGAACTTGACGCCGAGTTTATGGCGAAGGAGGCAGAACAGGTGCGCGTTATCGTGCAGCCTCGCGGACAACGGGACAAGTTCTTCCGGTTTGAATTTCGGACCGGCGTCGAAGGCGTCACCCCCGGACATCCCGAATCCCCCGAAGGACCCCCCGGCTTGCGCGGTCAGCTGGATTCCATGATGCGGCAGCTGCAGATGGAACAAGAGACGCAGGCCCGTGAACTCATGAAAATGGATTCAGTTCTTAAGCAAAGAGCCCAACCGCGCGCTCGAAAACAAAGCAGCGGCGTTTGGGTGGATTCTCTGCGATAGCGTGCCACCGAAGTACAACTTGCATTTTCGCCCACCTCTGTCTATATTTTCCAAACGAAATTCCTTCCACTAATTCCATTCAGTTGTGCCCGATCATGTGCCTGTGAAGATAGCGAGGGTGGGTTCGAATGACCTGCCGTTGCCTGCCTATGCCACGGAAGGGTCTGCAGGGATGGACGTTTGCGCGGCGGTGGAATCCGATACGACCATTCTGCCCGGCGAAACCGCCCTGATTCCTGCGGGTATTTGCATAGAATTGCCTGTCGGATTTGAGGCGCAGATAAGGCCCAGGAGCGGACTGGCCCTCAAGCATAGCGTCGGTATTCTCAATGCTCCAGGTACCATCGATTCAGACTATCGCGGGGAACTGAAAATCCTGCTGACGAATTTTGGAAAAAAAGACTTTGTCGTGAAGCGGGGAGATCGCATTGCCCAGATGATCATCGGGCGCTATGCGCGGGTTGAGTGGAATGAAGTCGGCGAGCTCGCGGGGACAGCCCGCGGAGATGGCGGTTTCGGGCATACAGGAATCAATGCAGGTGAACGGTCACATGGCTCAAAGCAGAAATAGACATCGAAAACCTTCAGCAGGGAGGGCTGCCCGGCAAAAGCAAGAGGATTCGTGGGAATCACTCTTTCAGTCAATGGGCCGTATCGAGGTTGTGTTGCTGGTCGGAGCCGTCCTGCTTCTGATGGTTCTTATCTATACCATTCAGACCATCCTCTCTCCCTTCCTGGTTCTCGGCGCCATTCTCTTCTTGCTGGCCCCAATGCGCCGCTATGCTCTTGCACGGAATCTGATGTGGCTGAGCTTCATCCTCTTTGGCCTTTGGTTTGTCCACACCGTTTCAAGTATTCTCGTTCCGTTCATCCTTTCACTCGTGATTGCCTATTTACTCAACCCGGTTGTGGTAAAACTCGAAGGGTGGAAAATCCCGCGCTGGGTGTCTTCCCTGGTTCTGATTTTACTGGTCGTAGCCGTCATCGTCCTCGTCCTGTTCTTTGTCATGCCCATCGCCGTAGCGCAGTTCGAGTCCATGCTCGAAGCCCTCTCAGGTCTCTTCACCGACTTCCGGGAATGGGTCTGGTCGTCGAGAATGGCAACGGTTCTGGAGCAGTACGGAGTTTCGGCAGACGAACTTCGCACAACGTTGTCCAAGGAACTGGCCCCAAGATTCGAGGACATTCTGCGGGATCTCTTGCAAAGTATTCTGACGGTCATGAGCAGTCTCTCGAAGTTCGTGACCCAGATTTTTTACGTCATCATGGTCCCGTTTCTCACGTTTTACATACTCTCGGATTTTCCGAAAATCTCTCACCGGTTTGTGATGTTGTTTCCCGGCGGGAAACGCGACAGGGTGGGGGAGTATCTCAATCGAGCCGATGAGATTATCGGGCGTTACTTGCGGGGAGCTCTTTTTGTTGCTTTCCTCCAGGGAATCATGGTTACCCTGCTCTTCAGCCTGTTCAACATCAAGTATGCCCTTCTGCTCGGTATCATGGCGGCCATGCTCGATCTGGTCCCGTACTTTGGCCTGATCATCACAATGATTCTGGCCGGCATTGTCGCCGCATTCAGCGATCCGCCGACTGCGCCAAAGATTATTTCAGGCATGTTTTCTGTCGGGATCTTACACCTTCTGGAAGTGACACTACTGTCGCCCCGGATTGTCGGGAGCCGCGTAGGGTTGCATCCCCTCCTTATCATCCTCTCCCTTCTGGTGTTCGCCTACTTTCTGGGGTTTGTCGGCCTCCTTATTGCCATTCCGGTCACTGCGCTGATCATCCTGGGAATCAGGGAATGGGAAGCAAGCCGGCGCGGAGTTCCCTTGAGGCAATACCATTCTGCAGAACCGGACTTGTAATGGCCGGCATTTTGTATCTGGTCGCAACGCCGATCGGTAATCCTGAGGACATCACCATGCGCGCTGTCCGCATTCTGAAAGATGCGGACATCGTCGTCTATGAGGAACGAAGGGAGGGGGCCAGGTTACTGCGCAGATACGGTATTGAAAACAAGCCCGTCGAGAACCTGAACGAGCACAACGAACCGGCGGCATCAAGCGTCATTCTTGAAAAACTCAGGGAAGGAAAAAATGTTGCGCTAATATCCGATGGCGGAACTCCGGTCTTTGCAGATCCCGGACAGGTTCTGGTCCAGCGGGCAATTGCGGCCGGTATTCGCATTGTCCCCATCCCCGGCGCTTCTTCGATTCTGCCGGCCCTGATCGTCTCCGGATTTCCGATCCAGTCATTTGTATACTACGGGTTCCTTTCGCCGAAACGCAATCGCCGCATTACGGAACTACAGCAATTAAAGCGGGACGCCCGAACCATTGTCCTCCTTGAAACACCCTACCGTCTCGTTCAACTCATGCGTGATGTCAGCGAGGTCATCGGGGGTACGCGAAAGATCTGTGTGGCGTTTGACCTCACATTGCCCACAGAAGAAATCTTCCGGGGAACAGCGCCGGACTTGTACGCAAAATTTCAGAAAGAAGAGAAGAAGGGGGAATTCGTGGTGGTGTTAGGTCCAACGTAGCCATGAATCCCCATTGGTGCGTGGTGAACAGTAAACAGTGAATGGTAAACGGTGGCAAGGATGAATATCGACCAGTAGGATGACAATCCGAAATCCAAAATCCGTAATCCGCAATGGAAAAGCCCGGCTCATCACCGGGCTTCTCATCGGTCCATCTTTGTAATTTCTTCCTACTTCTTACTGTCTACTCCGGTTTCTTATCCCCATCTTCCCCCTTCCATTGGATATCTCAAGAGGGGTCCCTTCGGGACATTTTCCATTTCTCATTCTTCACCGCCTATACAGGCTTTGTTCCCTGGTTTTCCCATTCCAGCGGAATTAACACCGCGGCGGCGATGACCGTGGTCCAAAGCCCCTTTTTGTCGCCTTCGGCCGATTGTGTGATATTGAAGGTCCGGACGATCTTGCCCGACATTTTGAAAATCTTTTCGCGCTCGTCCCATGCTGTGTTGGGATCGAAATCAATTCCCAGGGTCGTCGCAAGCATCGTGGCGGCCAGGTCTTCTGAGTACTCGCCGGCCCGCTCGTCTGTCTCTCCGTACGGATGGTGCTCGGAAAGATATCCGTAGGTGTTCGGGTCGGACGGCTGGGCAACACCGATCGAGGCGGCAATCAGCCGGTTTGGCTCATTCGTGGCATTGCGGGCCATCACGCAAAATGTAATGGCGCCCGGCAGAACGACTTTGAGCCCTTCTTCCTTCGTTATCCGTTTGCAGAAGGGTGGATAGATGCTTG
Organism: Bacteroidota bacterium; assembly: GCA_040901865.1. Classification (GTDB taxonomy): domain Bacteria; phylum Bacteroidota; class Ignavibacteria; order UBA10030; family UBA10030; genus JBBDYD01. Next base: position 10,428 of record JBBDYD010000096.1, read on the forward strand.
ATACCGTCACAATATTGCATTTTTCAATGCCGGCATCGCGCAGGGCAAGTTCGAAGGACTGAAGATAATCCTTATGCCGACCGACACCTTTGGTGAAAAACATCTTCGTTGGAACGAACACTTCCTCATCTCCGACTTTAATGGTGAAAGTATGGACACCGGATAAGAAGCTCCTAGCAGATAACTCTCAGGAACCTCCGTTTTCCGACCTTAACAACAAATTCTTTCCTGGAAGGCAGCGGCGCATTTGCATCCAAAACCCGCTCGCCGTCTATCGAAACACCGCCCTGCTCGATGAGCCGCCTGGCTTCGCCCCGCGACTCTGCAAGATTGGCCGCTGTCAGCAACGACACCACCGTCTGCACGCCGTTTCCCGCTTTCAAATGGTACTCTTCGATTTCGTCGGGAACGCTCTTCTCAACAAAGATTTTATCGAATTCCTTTTCGGCCTTCCCGGCTGCCTCGGCAGAATGATACAACTCAACAAGGGTTCTTGCAAGCCTTCTCTTTGCGTCCCGAGGATTTGTTGACTTGTCCGCCAACTGATCCTGAATCTCCTTGAGCTCGTTGCTGGACACGTTTGTTGCGAGTTCGAAGTACTGATAGATCAACGTGTCCGGAATTCTCAGTGTTTTTCCGAAGATCTCCTTGGGCGACTCGTTCAATCCTATATAATTATCAAGCGATTTGCTCATTTTCTCCACCCCGTCTGTTCCTGCCAAAATAGGCATTGTCAAAATGACCTGCGGTTCCTGACCGTATTCCCTCTGGATATCCCGGCCGACAAGAAGGTTGAACTTCTGGTCGGTTCCCCCGAGTTCGATATCAGACTCGATCGCAACGGAGTCCATCGCCTGGGCGAGGGGGTAGAGAAACTCATGAACACCGATGGGCTCGCCTGCCTTATACCGCTCTGTGAAATCATCGCGCTCAAGCATGCGGGCAATGGTGTAACGGCCCGCGAGAGCAATGACATCGGCAAAACTCATCTTACCGAGCCATTCGGAATTGTACAGCATCTGAATTTTTTGGGCAGCAAGAATTTTCGTGGCTTGCTCAAAATAGGTCTGTCCGTTCCGCCTTGTTTCCTCCAGTGTGAGCGGCGGACGGGTTTTGTTCTTTCCTGAGGGATCACCAATCATCCCTGTGAAATCTCCTATGATCAGGATTGCCTGGTGACCAAGGTCCTGAAACTGACGAAGTTTTCGGAGTACAACGGAATGTCCCACGTGGAGGTCGGGACGGCTCGGATCACAGCCGAGTTTTACGCGAAGCGGCTTTTTCGTTTTAATGGATCTCTCAAGCTTGCGGACGAGGTCATCCTCAGGGATGATCTCGGTTGCACCGCGGCGGATGAGATCCATTTGTTCTTGGAGGCGGGGGAACAATGGTTAGGAATTACTCCTCTTTAATCGTTGTCGCAATTCGCGCTCTGCGTCGCGCTTGGAAATTGCTTCACGCTTATCATAGTGCTTTTTTCCCTGAGCAAGCGCGAGCTCAACTTTGGCGTATGGCCCTTTGAAATAAATTGCCAGAGGGACGAGAGTCAACCCCTTCTCCTTGACATTGCCGATGAGTTTTCGAATCTGCTTTCGGTGCAAAAGAAGTTTGCGGTTGCGTGTCGGTTGATGGTTGTTGATGTTGCCCTGCTCATACGGGCTAATGTGCAATCCCAGGAGCCAGACCTCTCCGTTCTTCAGTACCGCATAGCTGTCCAGAAGGTTGGCGTTGCCTTTCCGAAGGGATTTGACTTCTGTTCCCTTAAGACTGATCCCTGCTTCAAAGGTGTCCAGAATATGGTAATTGTGCCGTGCTTTTCGATTCGATACGACAACCCGCTGTTCGTTCTCCGCCATCCCAAAATTTTTGAATCAAACTTAACTGAAAAGTGAAAAAGAATCAATTCTGGATTGAACTATATGTTTCCGCGACTGTCGCACGCACCATGACTGGCAGCCTCATCAGCTCTCTTCCAACCGGTGTGTGTGGCGCGAAAGTCGAGCGAGCATCAGCGAGGATCGGTGAGTATCAGTGAGTATCCCGCTCAGGTTGCCTTTTGCGACACTTCTGGGTATATTTTTCAGGTTTTTTGCGAAGTCTTTCTTTCGCCGGTATTCACACCACCTAAAGGCATCAAAATGGCAGAACTTCAGTACGATGTGACAGTCGTTGGAGGCGGGCCGGGCGGCTATGTCGCGGCTATCAGGGCAGCTCAACTCGGAATGAAAGCCGGGATCGTTGAGCGGGATCGGCTGGGCGGGATTTGCCTCAATTGGGGGTGTATTCCATCGAAAGCCCTCCTGAAAAGTGCCGAACTGTTGAACCTGATGAAGCGCTCGGAGGAGTATGGAATAAGTCACAAGGATCTGAAATTCGACTTCTCGAAGATCATCAAGCGAAGCCGGGACGTTTCCGAACGCATCACCAAAGGCGTCGAATTCCTGATAAAAAAGAACAAAATCGAGGTCATCAAGGGGTCCGGAATCCTGACAGGCAAGAACTCCATCCAGGTTACCAACGATGGCAAAGTCACCGACACAATCAAAAGCAAGTCTGTTATCCTGGCAACAGGCGGCCACCCACGGTCGATTCCAGGGGTCGAGATTGATCGGAAGAAGATCATTACAAGTACAGAAGCAATGAATCTCTCGGAACAGCCCAAGAGCATGGTTATCATCGGCGGTGGGGCAATCGGTATCGAATTTGCCTATTTCTATAATTCCCTGGGCACAAAAGTGACAGTCATTGAGATGATGCCCACGATTCTTCCAATGGAAGACCGGGAAATGACTAAAATTGTTCTTTCCAGTTTGAAAAAGTCCGGCATCGAGATCATGACGGAAACAAAAGTGGATGGAGTGAAGGTGGGAAAAGACGTCGAGGTTCAGGTGTCTTCCGCAGAAGGGAAGAAAACCGTCACCGGCGATGTGGCGCTCATGGCCATCGGCATTCTGGGGAATTCGGAGAAACTTGGCTTGGAAGCGCTGGGAGTGCAGGTTGACCGCGGGTTTATCAAGGTAAACGAGTTTGGGCAGACATCCGTGCCCGGAATCTATGCCATTGGGGATGTGAGCGGACCACCGCTCCTCGCTCACGTGGCTTCTCACGAGGGTATTGTGGCCGCAGAGCATATCGCCGGCAAGGCAAAACACGGAATCGATCGCAAGGTTTTCCCGAGTTGCACGTACTGCCAACCGCAGGTCGCGAGTGTGGGCATGACCGAAGAGGCTGCTCTTGCAGCGGGGCATAAGATCAAAATCGGAAAATTCCCTTTCAGACCCCTTGGAAAAGCGCTTGCCATCGGTGAAACCGAAGGGCAAGTCAAATTGATTTTCGACGAAAAGTACGGAGAGCTTCTGGGAGCGCACATTGTTGGTTCTGAAGCGACTGAAATGATCGCAGAACTGACAACGGCAAAAGCGCTGGAAACTACCTATGAAGAGCTTTGGCGCACGATGCATGCTCATCCGACACTCTCCGAAGCCGTCATGGAAGCCGCAGGGAACGCTTATGGCGTTTCCATCCATATCTAATGAACGTTGCCATTACGGATATCGGCAGAACCCGCTTCGCAGATGCTTGGGAACTCCAGCGAAAGCTGTTTGATCTCAGGCATTTCGGAATGATAGGGGATGTCGTTGTTCTTACAGAACACGAGCACGTCTATACACTCGGTAAGGGAGCTGATCAGAATCACCTCCTTGCGACCGAGGAAGAACTGGCAAAAGGAGGGATGGAGGTTTTCCGCATCGATCGTGGCGGAGACATCACCTACCACGGTCCCGGACAGGTTGTGGGTTATCCGATTCTTGACCTGAGCCAGTACAAGACCGACCTCCATTGGTACCTTCGGAGCCTTGAAGAGATGATCATTCTTGCGCTTGAGGAATTTGACATCGAAGCAGGGCGGGAAGAAGGAATGACCGGGGTTTGGGTGCACGGAGAAAAAATTGCCGCAATCGGCGTCAAAGTGAGTCGTTGGGTGACGATGCATGGGTTTGCGCTGAACGTGGATGTTGATCTGGAACGATATGGGCGGATCATCCCGTGTGGAATTTTTCACAAGGGAGTGACTTCGATGGCAAGAGTTTTGGGCAGGAAAATCGACCTGAAAGAGGTTCACAAATGCCTTGCAAGCGCATTTACTGCCGTATTCGGCCGCCCGGTTGTTTCTGTGTCAAAGGAAGAATTGCTGCGAACCGTTGAAGAGCGGTCACTGGAAAAGGTCTGATGTCTTCGAAGGGAAAAATACAGCAATCAAGAGGAGTTCAGGAAGCAACGGACTTACCCAGGGCAATGACTGAAACAAGAGATTCGGTGGGCGATTTGTCGAAAGAACAGCTCCTGCGCGTCTATCGCACGATGGTCACGGGTAGGCGGATCGATGAAAAGCATCTGATCATTCTAAAGCAGGGAAAGTCCTTCTTTCATATAGGCGGTTCCGGACACGAAGCGGCTCAGACGGCGGCGGCGTGTGCCATGAAACCGGGTCATGATTATTTCTTTCCGTACTATCGCGATCTGAGTCTTTGTCTTCAGCTTGGCTATACACCCGTCGACTATTTCCTTTCGGCACTGCATCGCGCAGACGATCCGGGAACCGGCGGCCGCCAAATGCCGGGTCACTACGGAAAAGCTGAATTGCGCATCATTACCCAATCAAGTCCCACAGGAACACAGTATCTTCAGGCCGTCGGTGTGGCCATGGGAGCAAAGAAAGAAGGCAAAGGAGAGGTTGTGTATGTCTCTTCGGGAGAGGGAACGACCAGCGAAGGCGAGTTTTTTGAGGCGGTGAACTGGGCGGCGCGTGAATCGCTGCCGGTTCTCTTCTTTATTCAGGATAACAAATATGCAATATCTGTCCCGGTGACGCAGCAGACCGCGGGCGGATCGGTCTATGAAGTTACGAAGGGGTTCAAGGGGCTCGATCGCTATAATGTCGATGGTACGGATTTCCTCGAGACGTATCGTGCCGCGACACAGGCGGTTGAGAAAGCACGACGGGGCGGCGGCCCGGCCTTGATCGTCGCAAATGTCGTGCGCCTCCTGCCGCATTCATCGTCTGATGACGATCGGAAATACCGGTCCAAAGATGACCTTGAGCGAGACAAAACCCTGGACCCGATTCCAAAAATGGCGGCTATGCTCATCGAGGAAGGGTACCTGACGGAAAAAGAGGCAGCCACGATAGCAGAAGAGGTGCGCGCGGAAGTCGATGCGGCTGTGGAAGCCGCCGAAGCCCGACCGTTGCCTGACGCGGAAACAGTAATGCAGCATGTGTACGGCAAAGCGCACATTCACACGCCGACCGATTTCGTTGAACCCGAGCATTCAGGTAACAAAACAGTCATCGTCGATGCCATCAACCACGCACTTCACGAAGAAATGGAGCGCGATAGCCGCATGCTTGTGTTCGGACAAGACATTGCCGACGGAAAAGGCGGAGTGTTTACGGCGACCAAAGGGCTTTCCACAAAGTTCGGCACGGATCGCGCGTTTAATTCCCCCCTCGCCGAGGCGAGTATCATCGGGGTGGCCATCGGCCTTGCACTCAAAGGATGGAAACCGGTGCCCGAGATCCAGTTCGGCGATTACATCTGGCCCGGGTTCATGCAAATCAGGGATGAACTTGCCATGATGCGGTACCGTTCCAACGGAACCTGGTCCGCGCCTTTAGTCATCAGAGTCCCTGTCGGCGGATTCATCCATGGCGGCCATTATCACAGCCAGTGCATCGAAGCCTTCATGGCGCATATTCCTGGAATCCGTCTCGCGTTCCCCTCAAATGCCGCTGATGCCAAAGGGCTTCTGAAGGCGGCCATACGGGGTGATGACCCTGTGATTTTTATGGAGCACAAGGGTCTCTACCGGCAGGGCTATGCCTCCACGCCGGAACCGGACGCCAACTACGTCCTTCCGTTTGGCATCGCCTCTGTCCGAAAAGAGGGCTCAGATATTTCCGTGATCACCTACGGGGCGATGGTTCAGAAATCCCTGGAAGCAGCTCGGAAAATGGAGGAGAAGGGCTTCGGGGTTGAGGTGGTGGATTTGAGAACGCTCAATCCGCTTGACGAACAGGCGATATATGCCTCTGTCCGCAAAACGGGGAAGGTTCTCGTGGTTCACGAGGATACCATGACGGCAGGATTTGGCGCCGAAATCGCCGCGCTGATTTCAACAAACTGTTTCGAATCACTGGATGGCCCTGTGATGCGGGTCGCGGCCCTGGATACCCCCGTGCCGTACAGCCCCCCGTTGGAAAACGCCATGCTCCCAAACGAGCAAAAGATCCTCGAAGCGTTGGACAAGTTGTCGCAGTTTTAGGAACCGCAAAGGGGAAAAACATTGTTTTACATATATAAATGACTTTGCGTCCTTCGCGTCTTCTTAGCGTTCTTTGCGGTTAAAGAAGTAACCGCGAAGGTCGCAAAGTAGGCGCAAAGAGCGCGAAGGGGGAAAAATAACATGATGGGGGATATATGAATGAAAATGAACTCTCCTATGAGGTTATCGGTGGGGCGTTGGAAGTTCACAAAGTGTTGGGACCGGGTTTACTTGAGTCCGCTTACGAAACGGCCCTAAAGAAAGAGCTGGAACTACGGGGTCTTTTGGCCTCTCGACAAGTTGGGCTACCTGTTGAATACAAGGGTGAAAATTGCGAAATAGGATATCGGATCGATCTTTTGGTGGAAAACAAGCTTGTCGTCGAGGTTAAGTCTGTCGAGGCGCTCAACGACATTCACTTGGCGCAAGTTCTTACGTACCTGAAGCTTGGCCATCACAAGCTTGGTCTTTTGATAAATTTCAACGTCGCGAAACTGAAGAACGGTATACAACGAGTTGTTAACAAGCTTTAACCCATAGCGTTCTTTGCGGTTAAAGAAGTAAACGCGAAGGTCGCAAAGTAGGCGCAAAGAGCGCGAAGGGGGAAAAACATTGTTTGATATAGGTAAATGACTTTGCGTCCTTTGCGCCTTCTTAGCGTTCTTTGCGGTTATTCTTTTTTCGCCGCAGATTCATAGATCGGAGCCGTTATCATGCAAGTGGAAGTCGTTATGCCGAAAATGGGCGAGAGCATCCAGGAAGGAAAGATCATTCGGTGGACAAAGAAGCCCGGGGATAAGATCCAACGCGACGAAACCATCCTCGAAATCAGCACTGACAAGGTCGATTCGGAAATCCCGTCTCCCGCAAGCGGAATCCTCACCAAGATCATTGTACCGGAGAACGATACGGTGGAAGTAGGAACTGTGATTGCGATGATCGAGACCGATGCCTCGGCAGCGACAGTTGAGTCTGCACCTCCTGCCGCGAAGGAACGCGCAGTTACAAAAGAACCGGAGCCCGCCGTGCAGGCTATCGCACCGGCTTCAGCGGAACCAAGCGCGCCCGTTCGGCGCGAAAATGGTCAGCGATTTTATTCGCCCCTTGTGCGAACAATCGCCGAGAAAGAGGGACTCTCGCAACAGGAACTTGAAGCTATTGCCGGCAGTGGCATAGGAGGAAGGGTCACAAAGAAGGATGTTCTGGGATATCTTGAGACGAGGACCTCAAAGCCAGCCGCCGTGTCCGTAGGATTACCTGTGAAGGCCATTGATCTCAAGGACCTTGCAAAGAAGTACCCTGCGCCGAAGTACGAGATCCGCCAGATGGATAATATTCAACAGAAAATGGCGGAACATATGATCCGAAGCATTCAGACTTCGCCTCATGTTCAGGCGATTTCAGAATGCGACTTCACCCGTATAGCCGCATTCCGATCGGCACACACGGCCGCGTTTGAGAAACAGGAAGGTTACAAACTTACCTTTACGCCGTTTCTGCTCGACGCAACTGTTCGGGCGTTGAAGCAGTTTCCTCTCGTCAATAGCTCAGTAGAGGGTGATAAGATCATCCTCAAAAAGTTTATTAACCTCGGCATGGCCGTGGCTACACCGGCAGGTCTGATTGTGCCGGTAATTCGGAATGCCGAGGAGAAAACCTTCATCGGTATTGCACGGGCAGCGAATGATATTGGTGTTCGTTCAAGGAACCGGAAACTGACACCGGACGATATCCAGGGTGGGACGTTTACCGTTACGAACTATGGCGTGTTTGGTAATATCATAGGTATCCCGATCATCAACCAGCCCCAGGTCGGCATCCTTGGATTTGGTGCCATCAAGAAACGACCCGTGGTCGTTACGGACAGTGATGGGAACGATTCCATCGCCATACGCTCCATGTGTTATCTCACATTATCGTTTGACCACCGGATTCTCGATGGAGCGATCGGCGGACAGTTCATTCAAACGGTCGTAGCGAATCTGGAAGGCTTCGATTTAACGAATTTGATCTAGGAAAGAGGAAGAAGGCAACCTTCATCTTAGGTCACTTCGAGATGAAGGTTGCCTTCAAGCAAGGATCTATGTCTTTCATCATTGACGAAATACAGGTCAACCCACAGCCCCCGTTGCCGCGCAGGCCGGATTGGCTGAAGGCGAAGATTCCGGGAGGGGAGAACTATGCCCGGATCAAGAACCTCGTGGATCATCAGCGCCTCCATACAGTGTGTGAAGAGGCACGATGCCCCAATCTGGGTGAATGCTGGAATTCAGGAACAGCTACGTTTATGATTCTCGGAGATATCTGCACACGTTCGTGCGGGTTCTGCGCCGTGAAGACGGGTCGGCCGGATTACGGGCTCGATTGGGATGAGCCTCGTCGCGTAGCCGAAACCGTCCGCTCAATGGGTCTTCGTCATGCAGTCGTGACATCAGTAAACCGCGATGAGCGCAGTGACGGCGGATCTCCAATTTTCGCCGAAACCATCAGACAGATTCGTTCCCAGATGCCTGAATGCAGTGTGGAAGTTCTCATCCCTGATTTTAAGGGGAACGAAGAGGCGTTAAACATCGTCCTGGATGCCCGCCCGGATATTCTTAATCACAATCTCGAAACTGTACCAAGGTTGTATGGCGTCGTGCGTCCACAAGCAAATTACAGACAGTCCCTCGAGGTCCTCGAAAGAGCTAAGAAGAAGGGTGCGGTGACAAAAACCGGCCTCATGTTGGGGATTGGCGAGAAAACCGATGAAGTCCGTCAGGTTCTCAGGGACATTCAGACGGCCCGGTGCGACATCCTCACCCTTGGTCAATACCTCCAGCCGACGAAAGAACATCTTCCAGTCGATCGGTATGTTCATCCCGATGAGTTCACGAGTCTAAAGGAAGAGGCTTTATCGCTTGGTTTTCGGCACGTTGAATCCGGCCCGCTTGTGCGCAGTTCCTACCACGCGGCAAACCACGTTTAGAAAAAAGGAATCGCAAAGGTCGCAAAGGAGGCGCAAAGAGCGCAAAGGGAAAACATTTTGTTTTAGATATATGAATGGCTTTGCGTCCTTAGCGTCCTTTGCGGCTATTATTTTCACAATCTGCAATCTGCGTTCAAATCCCTGAACGTCGAAGCTGCTTTTTAGTGTACGCGGAAGCGGAAATCGCATTGACTTTTTGGATGTTTTCCGTTACATTTAAAGGCTTTGTAACATTTAATGAACAAAAATCGGTTTTTGGAGCTCTGAAATGGAAACTTCACCACGAACACGCTTTTTCAAGCCGGAAGAGGTTCAGCAGAAGTGGTACGTTGTCGACGCGTCCGGTCAGACCCTGGGAAGAATCGCCTCCCAGGTTGCGCGGGTCCTCCGCGGGAAGCACAAGCCGCACTTCACTCCTAATTTTGATGTCGGGGACTTTGTTGTCGTCATCAACGCCGAGAAAGTTCTTTTGACCGGCAAGCGGGTGGAACTGAAGCAGTTGTACCACAATACGCTCTATCCGGGCGGAGCGCGGTTCGAATCGGTTTGGGACTTGCTGATCACAAAGCCGGAAAGGGTGATGGAACATGCAGTCAAGGGAATGTTGCCGCATAACCGTCTCGGCAGGAAGATTTTCAAGAAGCTCAAGGTGTACAAAGGAGATCAGCATCCGCATGCGGCCCAGAAGCCGGAGCCCATGGCCCTTATTTCCAAGAAGTTGTCATAAGGCAGGCAAGGAATGTCAATGCAACCACAGGTAAAAGTTGGACGCCGCAAAACGGCCGTTGCCCGGGTGAAAATTGTCGAGGGTTCTGGCAAAGTAGTTGTCAATAACAAGCCGATCGAACAGTATTTTCCTCTTGAGATGCTCCGGAGCGAAGTTCTTCGCCCGTTTATCGTCACGAACACGGCCGGCCGGTATGATGCAAAGGTTAAGGTCGAAGGGGGCGGATCGTCAGGGCAGGCTGGCGCGGTCAAACTCGGAATCGCACGCTCACTCGTTGCCCTTGACGAGGACCATCGGTCAGCATTGCGCGGGGCCGGTCTATTGACGCGCGACCCACGGATGGTCGAACGCAAAAAATACGGCCAGAAAAAAGCCCGTAAGCGCTTCCAGTTCAGTAAGCGGTAAATCAAATGCGGATTTCGGATTTGTGATTGCGGACTGCATGCTTCTAACATTCCGCATTCACCAATCCCAATCCGCAATCACTCATATCTCCTGATTCAACCGGAAGTGTTCCGCCTTGGCGGAATCCCGCGCGGAAACGACGGAGATAGTCGAACAACTAACCTAAGGAATACCTCATGTCTCGTGTAGAATTAGAAGCCCTCCTTACCGCAGGCGCCCACTTTGGGCACCTCACCCGCCGATGGAATCCCAAAATGAAGCCGTACATTTTCATGGAACGGAACGGGATTCATGTCATCGATCTCAAGAAAACCCAGGAAATGCTTGATGCCGCCTATAATGCAGTCTCCAACACCGTGGCGGAGAACAAGCGCATTCTGTTTGTCGCTACCAAGAAACCTGCCCGTGAAGTCGTGCGGAGCGAGGCCGTCCGCTGCAACGCGTTCTACGTCACGGAGCGATGGTTGGGCGGAATGCTGACGAACTTCACGACGATCCGGAAAAGCGTCAAGCGACTGACGAACATCGAAAAGATGGAGAGTGACGGAACGTTCGAAAGCATCACGAAGAAGGAGCGGCTGTTTCTCAATCGCGAACGGGAAAAACTGCAGGGTGTCTTGAGCGGTGTTGTGGAAATGTCGCGTTTACCCGGAATGATCTTTGTCGTTGATGTGAAAAAGGAATCGATCGCCGTCAGCGAAGCACGCCGGCTCGGCATTCCGGTTGTTGCCGTTGTCGATACAAACTGTGACCCGGAAATTATTGATTATCCCATTCCGGCAAACGACGATGCTTTGAAATCGGTGCATGTCATCACCAAGGTGATTGCCGACGCAGTGCTCGAAGGTGCGCAGAGGGCGACTGCGGCAAGGGCCGCTCAGGCGGAAAGTGAAGCAGAGGCAGAAAGAATCGATTTGGAACATAAAGCAACATCCTAGGAGAAGTTTCAAGAATGACAGTGGCAGTCAGTACGGAACAGATTAAGGAATTGCGCGGAAAGACCGGGGCGGGCATGATGGATTGCAAGCGGGCTCTTGAAGAGGCCGCGGGCGACATGCAGAAAGCCATTGAAGTTCTTCGCAAGAAGGGCGCTGCGACCGCGGCAAAACGAGCCGACAAGGAAACAAATCAGGGCGTGGTCGAGGCCTATATCCACGCAGGCGGCCGTATTGGCGCCATGGTGGAGTTGAATTGCGAGACGGATTTCGTCGCCAAGACTCCGGATTTCAAGTCCCTTGCTCATGATATCGCCATGCAAATTGCCGCCATGACCCCGCGGTATATCGTACGGGAACATGTGGAGCAATTGGTGATTGACAAGGAGCTCGAGATTTATAAGACGCAGGCGCAGAATGAGGGCAAGCCGGCGGGTATTGCCGAGAAAATCGCTCAGGGTCGTCTCGATAAATTCTATCAGGAAACCTGCCTGATGGAACAAAGTTTTATCAAAGATTCCGGCAAGACCATCAAGGACCTGCTCGACGAAGCGACAGCGAAAGTCGGGGAGCGGATTTCCATTCGCCGGTTCATTCGTTATCATCTCGGCGAGGACGCATCTTCTTAGATCGATTGATGCATCCCGGAGAAATTCGGGATTTTTTTTAACCCATGGCACAACTACAATATAATCGCATTGTCTTGAAATTGAGCGGCGAAGCTCTGATGGGGTCCCAGGAATATGGAATCGATTCCGCGATCTTGAGCACGTACGCTGAGGAAATCAAGAGTGTCAAGGAACTTGGGGTTGAGGTGGGGATTGTTATCGGCGGCGGGAACATCTACCGGGGGATAGAAAATTCCTCCGACGGTATCGACAAGGTGACCGGCGACCATATGGGAATGCTGGCCACCGTCATCAATGCCCTCGCCCTTCAAAGCGCTCTCGAGCATAAGAACGTGACAACGCGCTGTCAAACCGCGATCAATATGGAGAAGATCGCAGAACCCTTCATCCGGCGACGCGCCATACGCCATCTCGAAAAAGGAAGAATCCTGATCTTTGCCGCGGGAACCGGGAATCCGTACTTCACCACTGATACGGCTGCCGTACTGCGGGCAATTGAAATTGAATCGGATGTTGTCCTGAAAGGGACACGGGTGGATGGGATCTACGACAGCGATCCGGAAAAAAATCCTTCCGCCGTGCATTTCCCGACCCTGTCGTATGCAGATGTTCTGCAGAAGGACCTTAAAGTCATGGACCTGACCGCGATCACACTCTGCAAAGAAAACAAGCTCCCGCTCGTGGTTTTTAACATGAACAAGAGGGGGAACCTGAAACGCCTTATCCAGGGTGAACAGGTTGGCTCTTTGGTGACCGATCAGCCCGCCAAAACAGCCCGAACAGTCTGAGAATTGTAACGCAAAACGATAAAAGGGACTCCCCATGGTCAAGGATATCCTTCAGAATGCAGAGAGCCGGATGAAGAAAGCAGTCGAGGTCGTCCGCGATGAGCTCTCGAAAATTCGTACCGGGAAAGCGACAACTGTTCTCCTCGATGCTGTCAAAGTCGACTACTATGGCACCATGACTCCCCTGAAACAAGTCGCAAACGTCAGCACGCCTGATTCTCACACAATAGCGGTGCAACCATGGGAAAAGGGAATGCTCCAGCCAATCGAAAAAGCCGTCTTGAACGCAAACCTTGGACTCAATCCGACAAATGACGGAACTATGATCCGAGTCCCCATTCCGCCTCTGAACGAGGAACGGAGACGGGAACTCGTTAAGCTTGTCAAAAAATTTGCGGAAGACGGGAAAATTGCAATACGCAATGTGAGGAGAGATGCCATCGAACACCTCAAGAAGACCGAGAAACAGGAACATATCTCGGAAGATGAGCGAAAGAGGGGGGAGCAGGAAGCCCAAAAAATGACCGACCGTCACATCAAAGATATCGATACCCTGATCGCCCTCAAGGAGAAGGAAATCATGGAAGTATAAGAGGAGATCGCGAGTTGGCTTGCTTAAGCAAAAAGTGAATTGTTCTTTTCTTGATCCCGGCCCGTGCCGGGATTTTTGTTTCCCGGAAATTGTGCCTTTAGTGCACAAATCAGCAGGGATATCTACCCTCCGAGCGATATCCCAAAGTCTGACCTCCAGCGCCGCCCCGGAATGAATTCCGGGTCTTTACGCACCTCAGAAAAAGCACAATTTCGCTCCCCGATAAAAAGCATCCCGATAAACAACTCGGGACAGGTCGGGGCAGGAAAGCGGAATAGAAGATTCTCCCTCAGACTTCTGATCTTCGACTTCTGCCCCCTGATCTTATTCCTACTCTAAGTCTCTCTCTCTGTGAACTCTGTGCCTCCTCTGTGTCCTCTGTGGTTAACAACCCAGGGACGTTTGCATGTTGAAACATTCCATCCACTTCGTGCGTAGCTTTAATGACATCCCGGAGGACTCATGCAAGACAAAACGAAGCGTCTCTATAGAAGCTCTTCCAACAAAATGATCGCGGGGGTCTGTGGTGGAATTGCCGAATATCTCAAGGTTGATCCAACCGCTGTTCGGGTGGCATGGATCCTCCTTTCAGTCCTTCCGTTCGTTCCCGGGATCATACTTTATGTGATCGCCTGGCTTGTTATTCCGAAAAACCCGGCGGGTGTTCTCACAAACCCGACGTCGGCCTCCTCTTCACCGGCGAGCGCGTTCCTCGGCTTCTTCTTTGTTGCCTTGGGCGCCCTTATTTTTCTGGGAAACCTGGATGTTCTAGACTGGGAGGAATGGTGGGATTTTTCCTGGGAGTATGTGCTTCCGCTCCTTCTGATCGCAGTGGGGGTGTTCTTCGTTGCCAGACCCTCGAAAATCACCGAAGAACAAACTACTGCGGAAACCCATGAACCGGTTATGGGTTCAACGGCAGGAAAGACTCTGCGGCGATCAAGGGCAGATCGAAAAATTGGCGGAATTTGCGGTGGACTTGGCGCTTATCTGAATATCGACCCGTCGTTTGTCAGAATCGCTTTTGTCTTCTTCGCGATTTGGCCCTTCGGCCTTGGTGCAGTGGTCTATCTGATCATGCTCCTCGTTATCCCGGAGGAGGAACTCCAACCGGCAAAACAACCGTGAGGTGCCTATGAGTCTGCGACTCGTGTTGAATCGTGAACCCCGTATTCTCATCATAGGGTCTCTTTTTATCATTCTTGGAGTCGCCCTCCTCTTGGACCGACTCGATGTAATGGCGTTTCGGTGGGATAAGTTATTTTGGATAGCAGCAGCCATCACAGGAGGATTTCTCACGGGGGATGGGTTCCTCCGGAGGAAGAGAGGGAGGACGTTTTGGGGAAGCCTCCTCCTTGTTTTTAGCGTTTTCCAAATACTGACCCGCTTCGGAGCGATCGAACGATACGACTTTTACACGCTTCCCGCTTTGTTCATTTCTTTTGGCCTGGCGTTTGTGTGCCTGTATGCGCTTGAACCAAGGGAAGTGACACTCCTCATCCCAGCCATTCTCTTATGCGGAGCGGGGACTATTTCATTGCTCTGGTGGTGGGAGATGGTCGATCTGTATGAGGTTCGATCAGCGGTGCGCACCTACTGGCCCCTGATACTCGTAGCGATAGGGCTCTCCATCATGGTAAGGCGGAGATCACAGACGGTTTAAGGCTTCAGGCTTCAGGTCCCAGGATTGCTTTTGACCTCTGACCTCTGACCTCCGACTTCTTCCTTTACAATCCGCAATCCAAATTCTCTGATGTGCTCTCGATTGCACCCTCCACATGCGTGACACTCTGTGACCTCCGTGCCTTCCCTGTGTCCTCTGTGGTTAAAAACACCAGGCCTCAATGCGCCTCAAACCAGTTTCCCCCAACCCCCATCTCCACTTCAATCGGCACATCCAACCGTAACGCCCCCTTCATGTGTTCTTCCACGATCCGCCTGACTTCCGGTTCTTCCTTCTGATCGACATCAAAGACCAATTCGTCATGAACCTGTAGTATCATTGTACTCTTCAGATTCATTCCCAGGAACTCCCTGTCTATTCCCACCATCGCCGCTTTGATCATGTCGGCCGCAGTGCCCTGTATGGGCATGTTGATCGCCTGCCTCTCGGCATTCGACCGTATGTTCTGATTTCTGCTTTTCAGATCGGGCAGGTATCTTCTTCTGCCGGTCAGCGTACTCACATATCCCCGGCTTTTGGCTGTCTCGATCGTATCGCCGATGTATTGCCTCACATTCGGAAATCTCTCAAAATACTTGTCGATGATCTCTTTTGCCTCCGGCTGGGAGATCTCCAAACGACGGGCCAGGCCGAACGGACCGATCCCATACATGATCCCAAAATTTACCTCTTTCGCCTTTCTCCTCATGTCTCTACTGACATCCTTTTGATTCACACCGAACACTTTGGCGGCCGTGCTGGCATGAATGTCCTCTCCGGCCATGAACGCCCCGATCAATCCGCTGTCCCCGCTGATGTGCGCCATGACTCTGAGCTCGATCTGCGAATAATCCGCCGCAAGGATCCTTCGGCCTTTCCCTGACGCGATGAACGCCTTGCGGATCGATCGCCCAATGTCCGTCCTGATCGGGATATTTTGCAGATTGGGGTCACTGCTGGAAAGACGCCCTGTTGCCGCAACGGTTTGGTTGAATGATGCATGCACTCGTCCGGTCACCGGATCAACAAGCATCGGCAAGGCATCGACGTAGGTCGATTTGAGCTTCGCGAGCTGACGATATTCCAGGAGCTTCTCAACGATCGGATGCTCGTTGCGAAGCGATTCGAGGACCGAAACATCCGTCGAGAATCCCGTTTTCGTCTTGCGGAGAGGGGAGAGCTTGAGGGTCTTGAACAGGATCTCGCTCAGTTGCTGAGTCGAGTTGATGTTGAACGGACCGCCGGCAGCTTCGTAAATGTCGTTTGTCAGGCCAAACAATGTCTGCTCGAGTTGAGACGACATCGTCCGAAGATAATCGACGTCAATGGCGACGCCTGCTTGCTCCATACGGGCCAGGACGCCGATCAGAGGAAATTCGATCGAATGCGCAAGGTTTGACATTCCTTCGGCCTTGAGACGCTGTCGGAGAATGACCGATAGCCTGTTTGTAATATCGGCGTCCTCACTGGCGTATCGTGAAAGGTCCTCAATGGGAATGGATTCGATGGGCTTTCGGTCTTTTCCGGTGCCGGTCAGATCATCGTAGGTGATGACTTTATACTGAAGATGCTCCCTGGCGAGCGCTTCGAGCGAGTGTTGTCCATCTTCCCGCAACAAATAACTTGCAACCATGGTATCGAATTCGAGTCCCTTCACCGAAATCCCATTCCGGGAAAGGACGAGAACATCATACTTCACATTTTGACCGGTTTTTTCGATCCCTTCATTCTCGAAAATCGGTTTAAGGGATTGCAGAACATTTTCGGCCGCCAACCCCCGATCATCAAGAGTGACTGAAGCTGTAACCGGTGTTCCGAAAAGATCAACGTCGGTTCGAGGGTAACTCAGAGGTATGAAATACGCTTCGCGTTCCTTGAGAGAGAATGAAATCCCGACGATCTTCGACCGAAGCGGATTTGTTGAAGTGGTCTCGGTGTCAAAGACAAACTTCCGAGAGGAGCGAAGCTGCCGGAGGAGAGACTGGAGATCAGAGTCAGTGCGAATCAGATGATAGGTATGCTGATCCGTACTCGTGTCTTTCAGATTGACCGGCGGTGGGGCAGATTGATCGGTTGGTTCAACGTCTGACGCTTGTCCCAGTTTTCTGATGAGCCCACGGAATTCAAGCCGTTCAAATAGGCGGGAAAGCGATGCACGGTCACGAGTGCCGGTTTTTAAGGTGTGAAAATCGACATTGATCGGCACCTGGATGTCGATCGTAACAAGTTGCTTTGACAGAAGAGCTTTGTCACGGTGAGTCTTCAGTTTTTCGCGGACGCCTTTTTGCGGAATCGAATCGACGTTTTCGAGCAAGGCTTCGATGGTCTTGTATTCCTGGATAAGCGGAATGGCGGTTTTTTCTCCGATCCCCGGCACGCCGGGAACATTGTCAGAACTGTCGCCGATGAGCCCAAGGACATCGATGACTTGATCGGGTCCGACGCCGAACTTCTTCTTGACGCCCTCGAATCCGACAATTTCCACTTCTGTCCCTCGTCTTCCGGGCTTGTAGATTTTCACAAGGTCTGACACGAGCTGCATGAAATCCTTGTCCGACGTGACAAGGTACGTCTCCACATTCTCCTGTTCAGCCCGACGAGCCAGCGTACCCATGATGTCGTCGGCTTCGTATCCATCCAGCTCGAGCACCGGTACACCATAGGCCCGCACAACCTCCTTCAGAGTCTCAAGCTGCGATCCAAGGTCCTCGGGCATTTTCTGACGGGTTGCTTTATACTCGGCGTAGGACTTGTGACGAAATGTCGGTGCGCTGGTATCCATGGCTACGGCAATATAGTCGGGTTTCTCTTCGTCGAGAATCTTTTCGAGAAATGTCACAAACCCGTAGACCGCGCTGGTATTCTCGCCTTTGGAATTGATCAGAGGGCGCTGAATAAAGGCAAAATAACTGCGATAGGCAATGGCCATGCCGTCAATGAGGAACAATCTTCCCCTCTTCAAGATTTTGTCAGGCATGGATTGAGTGCGTGCGATGAGAAATGTGAGAGCTTGCGAAAGAAGATTGAATTCAATGAGTCTCGTCGGCAAGGGTATTGGTGTTTGCTGTTGATCCGCCCACTGGCCCGGCGAGATCAACAAAGAAGAATTTCACAAAAATCGTTGTCAGAATCAAAATTCCGCCCGTGATAAAGAAATTCTGGCGGAGCCCGATTGTCCCCGCGATCTGGCCGCCCACCGTGGGGCCGACCATGTTGGCCAGGACATTGAAACTCGAGGCGATTCCCATAATGGCTCCTCGACGCGCCAGGTCGGCATGCTTGCTGATATACGAATAGAGTGTCGGCAAAATGCCACCCATGCAGAATCCCTGCAGGGCCCGGAGCGGAAGAAGTTCGTAGGGTGACGAAACAAACCCCTGGAGCGCGTAGGCAACTGCGGCGCCTGTGATCGCAAGGATAAGATTGTTTTTGTAATTCTTGGTGTCGTTACGCTTTCCCCACCATGGTGCGGAAATCACCATAAACACTCCCGCGATGGAAAAGACAGCGCCGGCAATTGTTGCGATGAAAGCCTGTCCCGGAGCAAGTTCCTCGATATAGAGGGCGAAAATAGGTTGAATCATCAGTACTGCCACCTGAGAGAAGAAAATGACGACCAAGGCAAGCCGAATCGGACGAGAGCGGAATGTCGAACTGTAATTCGAAATCATCGATTGCGATGCGCTCTCTGGAGTTCTGGTTTGCGTGTCTTCATGGACCAGTTTTACCACCAGAACGCCGGCGGTCGTGCATAGAGCGGCAACGATAAAAAACAAGGGACGATACCCGAACGCGTCGGCCAGACTACCTCCGACAAGCGGACCGATAATGTTGCCGCTCGCGCTGGCCGTTTGCAGGAGGCCGATGGCGTAGCCGGATCGCTCGGAGGGAGTGTTGGCAGAAACAAGAGCAAGAGCCGCGGCAATAAACCCGCTTATGGCTCCTTGAAACATTCTGAAGAAGAACAGCATCTCGACGTTTTGCGCAAGGCCAATAAGCGCCTGCGAAAGTGCAAGTCCAAAAATTGCCCTGACGACCATGAGCTTGCGCCCATAGCGATCACCGAGATATCCCCAGACGGGAAGAATAAAGAAGGAAAGGAAAAACGGACCGGAAAAAACCAATCCGCTCCATCGCGCGACCTCATCAGGCTCCGTAACACCAAGATCACGGATGTAAAAGGGAAGGAAGGGGACAACGAGACTCATCCCCATCATGGCAATGAATTGTGCCAGCCAGATGGTATACAGGGTTCTTCGCCATGGTTGGTGCTTCTGGAAGATCATGGATACTATTGACAGGATGAGACCGAGGCGCCCGCTAATATAGTGAATCAACGATCGGAAAACAACGGTGAATCGGTGTAGCTATTGGTTAAACCACAGAGGACACAGGGGGATTCACAGAGGTCACAGAGTGAAGAGTATTTTTAAATTTGTTTTCCTCTGTGTCCTCCGCGCTTACTCCGTGTCCTCAGTGGTTAATCTCAACGTCCAGAATTGGAAAACAAATTAAACTATATTCTGTCCACCTATGAACGTCTATCTTGTTCTCTGCATTCAACTGCTTATCGCCGGCGGGACGCACATCGTCGCGAAAGCTGTTGTGTCTTCTGTTGATCCGGCTCCGCTCACATTCCTTCGGTCTATTTTCTCAACGTTTGGCCTCGCTGGCATCCTCTTCTTGAGAAAAAGGGTCCCGAAGATCGAGCGGGGCGATTGGTTAAAATTGACCTGGATCGGATTCTTGGGGTTACCCCTGAACCAGTTCTTGTACCTTTACGGTTTACAATACTCCACGGCGGCAAACGGTGCGCTTCTTTATGCAACAACTCCCGTTTTTGTCCTCATCGTTTCGCGATTTCTTCTCGGAGAGGCGTTGACTCCTGGAAAAATGATCGGCGTTGCTCTGGCGCTGGCGGGAGTCTCTATCGTCGTGTTTGAACGCGGAGTGGATTTTTCATCTGAGCATACGTTTGGGAATCTGATGATTCTGCTGGCCGTTGTTGCATGGGGATTATTTACGGTGCAAGGGAAACCGCTGGTTTTGAAATACGGGGCGATTCAGACGATCGCAGTGGCCATGACCATCGGCATGCTTCTGTTCCTCCCAATAGGAATCTACGCGACGGCTCAGGTGTCAATCGTTCTGCTTGAACCGTCTCAGTGGGCGGGGATTGCGTATCTGGGATTGGGAACATCCGTGTTCGGATATTTGCTGTGGTACTACGCCATCGGAAAGATCGAGGTGAGCAAGGCCGCCGTGTTTACAAACGGCCAGCCCATTTTTGCCACAATTCTCGCGGTGATATTTCTCGACTACACGATCACGGGAATATTCGTTCTGGGAGCATTGATAACGCTGGCAGGTGTGATAACAACGCAAAGAAGTTGAAGCTTATCCTCCGTGACCTTTGTGTCTTCTCGGTGTCTTCTGTGGTTAAAACACAGAGGTCACCAAGAACATCCTCATCGCATTCCCATTGAAAATTGGAGTGATTATCAATATCTTGCGTTAGAAGTTGTTGGAGAGCTGGCAGAACGGCTATTGCACCAGTCTTGCCCCGCTCCCCGTTTTGAACCTGTAGGGGTCCCTTCGGGAAAAACTGGCGTCAGCAAGGACTTGGGGGATATGGGATTTCATTCGTATATCTTACGAAGCAAGAAGGACGGTAGATTCTATTATGGCAGTTCCGAATCTCTTGAGAAAAGGGTTGCCGCGCATAATGCGGGAAGGGTCCGATCGACAAAAAGCCGACGACCGTGGGTGTTATGGTTCTTTGAAGAGTTCAGCACCAAAGGTGAGGCCAGAAGAAGAGAGCTTTTTTATAAGAGTTTCGACGGGTATCATTGGCTGAGATCAAAAGGAATAATTCGATAAATGGAGAGCTGGCAGAACGGCTATTGCACCAGTCTTGAAAACTGGCGTCCGCAAGGA
>JBBDYD010000097.1:0-1760 GCA_040901865.1 Bacteroidota bacterium
TATGAGGGAATGAGGGTATGAGGGAATGAGAGTATGAGGGAATGAGGGAATGAGGGTATGAGGGAATGAGAGTATGAGGGAATGAGGGAATGAGAGTATGAGGGAATGAGGGTAGGCGGGTGAGGGCGGGCAAACCAATAACCCAATGACCCAATAACTGATACCTCATCACTACTCGACCAGTTTATTTTCGAATGCGTATCGCGTTAGTTGTGCATTCGTTTTCATCCCCATTTTTTCCATAAGCCGCTGCCGGTACGTGCTGACGGTTTTGACACTCAGGGAGATCTGAACCGCAATCTGAGACACCGTTTTCCCAGATGCGATGAGCCGGAGGACTTCAAATTCACGATCGGAAAGCAGCTCGTGGGGTTGGCTGCTTTGGGATTGTTGAAGATCCGACGCGAGGGTTTCTGCAACGGCCCCGCTGACGTACTTCCCGCCGGTGACGATTTTTCGGAGGGCTTTCACCAGCTCGTTGGGGGCGGACTCTTTGTTCATGTACCCCGAGGCCCCTGCCTTGATGACCCTGGGTGCAAACTGCCGTTCATCGTGCATACTGAGCACCAGAACGGGAAGCCGGGGCCAGCGACGGTGAATATCCTTGAGAACATCCAGTCCGCCTCTGCCCGGCATATTGAGGTCCAGAATCAAGGCATCCCATTTCCCTTTTCCCAGGTGCTCGAGCAGTTCCTCTGCGTTTGTTGCTTCCGCCGCAGCGCGAAAATCGGAAGTTTCCTCGAGAATCTGGCTGATGCCGCGACGGACCACTCCGTGATCGTCGGCCACAAGGACTCGGTACATGATCTCTCCTTTGTTCAGGAAGCTAGGGGGATTCTTACGGTCAGCGTCGTACCGGCACCGGCTGTTCCGGTGATATCGACGGAACCGTTGAACACAAACGCCCGCTCGCGCATTCCCAGTAATCCCAGGGAGGTCGTCTGGACAATTTCCGCCTGTGTGATTCCGCGGCCATTGTCTTGAACCTCCAGAACAAGCACACGCTTTTCCAACCGGAGCCGCACCTGGATGTGCGTTGCTCTTGAATGGCGGCCGATATTCGTCAGGGATTCCTGGAAAATCCGAAAAATGGCTGTGGACCGCTCATGGTCCAGATCATAATTTTCCCGCTCCGAGTGAAATGTACTTTGAATAGACGTGCGATCTGAAAACTCGCTTAACTGCCATTCCAAAGCGGCCACGAGACCCAGGTCGTCAAGAGCGCCGGGACGTAATTCTGAGGATATTCTGCGGACCATGCGAATCGTTTCATCAATGAGAGGATGCATTGCCCGCACCTTTTCCAGCGCGACCGCGCCGGATCCATCGTTCCACTTCCGTTCAATCCACGCGAGATCCATCTTCAGCCCTGTGAGTGCCTGACCGAGTTCGTCGTGAATTTCGCGGGCGATCCTCGTTTGTTCGTCCTCTCGCACGGACTGCAGCCGGGCGGCCAGCGCACGAAGCTGTTCGCTGGACTTCCGGTATTGTTCTTCGGATTTCTCCAGAGCCTCCGTTGCACGCCTTCGATCTGTGATATCGACAATCATCGAAATCAGAATGGATTCACCCATGACGTCAATCGCTCCAATGGAGTGGAGGGCATTACGGAGTTCCCCGGATTTTGTTCGAAAAACGGTCTCATGATTTTGGACAACGCCGTTACGTTCAATTTCCCTGATCAGATTATTTCTTTCTGACGTGTTGGCATAGAGGCCGAGGTCGATGGCGGATTTGCCGATCAACTCGTCGCGGGAATA
>JBBDYD010000097.1:1860-4738 GCA_040901865.1 Bacteroidota bacterium
AGTTCTTCGCCCAGTGTGCCTGTGACAAAGACGAACGGGAGATCGGGCCTGACTGTGCGGGCATGACGAAGTGCGGAGCGGCCGTCGTACTTAGGAAGCGAGTAGTCGGCGAGAACGATGTGAGGACGGTAGTCTGCTAATGCCTGAAGAAACGCCTCTTCTGTTTCAACCCTTTTCCAATCGAACGTAATTCCAGTTTTCCACAGTTCGTGGATTGCCAGGAACACATCCGCCTCAAGATCTTCCAGAAAAAGCACCCGAACAGATTGCGACATTCAGCCTCTCAGGAGAATTCGATTGATACCCCCATGGGAAAATTAGCGGTGTGAGGCTTGAGAATCAACTAGAAGACGGGCCCCCCTTTTTTCACTATTCAGGTGTAGAATTATCCCACGTTTGTTGGAATTGCGAAAAGATGCAAGGGAGTCTCCCGCCAATGAGATGTGACGTATTAATAATAATCATTATCTGCCCGAAACGCTCTGAATTCTCCACTTTTGTCCGCCGGACCATCGCTAAGAATTGGAACGCAGGTTGATACGCTATTGCCAAGCCTCAAACAATTCCTGAGGGCCAACGGAGGTGCGGCATGAAAACTATTCTCAGTCTGTCACCGATCCTCATCTTTTTTTTCCTTTTTTCTTTTCCCTTTTTCCTTTCTCCTTCCGTGTTCGCCCAGTCTTCTGACCTGGTGGGTCTCCAGAGCAAACTCACCGTCGACTGCAAAAGCATACGGGGTCACGCCAGTCGGATTGTGGCCGAGGCGGCGGAGTCGGCTTTCAACCGCGATGTTGCCGCGGCACATCTTGGCCAGGTCGCCCGCTATCATGTCGCCATGGAGTCCGATCTCCGGTCGACAAACGACCTCCTCGACAAGGAGCAGCGCAAACGGGTCGACGCAGAAATGGCTATTCTCCTCGAAACATGCAAACACATCGGAGTAGAGATCCGAGGCCTGCAGAAGGAGTTCGATAAAGTTCGACCGGACATCGCAGCGGTGAGACGCGCGGCCAATACCATCAGGAATGACATGACTCAGGGAGTCGAGGTTCATGATCGACTAAAAAAGAAACTTGGCATCATCTGACCGATGAACCATGGATACTCGTTTGCCTGAAGAACTTCCTGCACGCACCGGTCCTTCCCAAGAAGGCCGCGAAACACGTTTTGTCCGGCTCGAGGCCGAACACCTTGGCGTCTTGGTGAACTGCCTTTTCGAGGACGGATTCGAAGTTGTCGGTCCTGTCCGGAAGGATCACGCAATAGTATTCATGCCCATTCAATCCGCCGGAGAACTTGCACGCGGATGGGTCGACGAGCAGGACAGTGCAGCCTACCGCATCAAGAGATCGGGTGAGCAGTGGTTTGGCTTCTCGAGCAGTCCTTCCTCCTGGAAACGCTTTCTCTTCCCTCCCAGTCTCAAGCTCTTTCGCTCATCAATGACCAAAGAGTCAGCCACACTTGAGGAACCGGCAAGAACCACCAAACCGTACGCCTTCCTGGGGCTCCGGCCTTGCGACCTTGAAGCGATCAAGATTCAGGACAAGGTCTTTCTTGAGGGAGGTTATCCCGATTCGTGGTATTCGGATGCACGTCGCACACTCTTCACGATCGTGGTATCATGCGCCAAACCCGGAGGGACATGCTTCTGCAACTCGATGAACACGGGCCCGAAGGCGTCAGTCGGATTCGACATCCAGATGACGGAGCTCGATCAGTTCTTCCTCGCCGAGGCCGGAACGGACCGTGGCAGCGCGATGCTTGCGCGCGTTCCGCACAGGCCCGCAACGGCGGCCGAGGTTCAGCAGGCTGAGGCCCAGCATGAGGCAGCGAGCCATGCCATGGGCAGAACCCTTGAGACAGCCGGGCTTAAGGAAATCCTCCCGAACCGGCATTCCGACCATCATTGGGAAACTATCGGGAAGCGGTGTCTTGGGTGTGCGAATTGCACGATGGTCTGCCCGACATGCTTTTGCTTCACCGTTGACGATACGATCTCGCTTTCCGGCAATGAGGCGGAGCGAACGCGTCGCTGGGATTCCTGTTTTACGTCTGAATTTTCCTACATCCACGGCGGAAGCGTACGATCGACCGTTCATGCCCGGTACAGGCACTGGATGACACACAAGTTGGCAACCTGGGTGGATCAATTTGGCACCATGGGTTGCGTCGGATGCGGGCGTTGTATCACCTGGTGCCCCGTAGGAATCGACCTGACCGAGGAAGCGAGTATATTTCGGAAGCGCGCGGAAGCTCAATCACTATCCTGACCGGAGAAACCACATGGAGAACCTTAAATCGATTCTGTCACAGCATCCTTTCTTCAAGGACTTTTCCGAGGACCATCTGACCCTCATCACCGGGTGTGCATCCAATGTCCGCTTTGATGCCGGCGATTATATCTTTCGTGAGGGTGAAGAGGCACATCAATTTTACCTCATCCGCCAGGGGCGTGTGGGGATTGAGATCCTTAGTCCCGACCGCGGTCCGATAACCATCCAAACCGTTTCCGAGGGTGATATTCTTGGATGGTCCTGGTTGATCCCCCCGTATGAGTGGCATTTTGATGCGCGGGTAGTCGAGCTGACCAGAGCCATGGCGCTCGACGCGAAATGCCTCCGCACTAAATGTGAAACCGACCATCATCTCGGTTACGAATTGCTGAAACGATTCTCAGGCGTCATGGAACAACGCCTGCAGGCCACCATCATGCAACTGCTCGATCTTTATGGCTTACGCGTCTGAACCGCCTGTCGTGCGGCCAATGATTCCCACCCTCTTCTCAATCCGGCGCGTTGTCCGGGAGACGGACGACACCTTTACGCTTGAATTGCGGTCCGTCAATGCCGGCAATGAAGTAGTCTTTCAGCCCGGTCAG
>JBBDYD010000098.1:0-2276 GCA_040901865.1 Bacteroidota bacterium
TTCACAAAGACCAAGTTGAGTCCGCCGAAGGCGGACGAAATCCCGCCGCTTTTTGGCGGGACTGAGTTCCGCCACCAATTGAATAACCTCAGGCGGAATCCCCGCCTGCCTTTTTGATTCATAAGAGGCGGGCAGGCTCGTTCCGGCACGCTCGCTTCGCTCGCGCCGGAACGGGACTACGACACCGGAAAAGATAAATTCGAAACCACAAATCCCAAGTTCCAAACAAGCACTAGGTTCAAAATAAAAATCCAAAGGACGCGGGTAATGCGCCCATACAGTCGCCTATTGGAATCAGAGACAGATTGCGGAGAGGAAAACAACAGGTCAACTGCAATTCGGCGCAATAATATAACGATTCTTCTCCGATTACGCAATATTGTTCTCCCGCCTCTTCCATCTTACGAACTGTTTCATCTTCCTTGACTGGCACTGAAATACTCGTTACAATTCCGTCCTGTCACGAGAGGAGCATTCAATGCCGAGAATCATCAAAGGTGGATTGATTCAGTGCGCACTCACTGAGTCGACAGAGAAGCCGATCGAAACTATCAAGAAGTCAATGATCGATCGGCACGTTGCCCTGATTGAAGACGCGGGGAAGCAAGGCGTGCAACTTCTTTGCCTTCAGGAACTCTTCTATGGACCATACTTCTGTGCCGAACAAAAAACGAAATGGTACGCCATGGTAGAACGGGTTCCCGACGGTCCCACGATCAAGCTACTGCAACAGTACGCGAAAAAATACAGCATGGTGATGATTGTCCCTGTCTACGAGGAGGAGATGACCGGCGTTTACTACAACACCGCCGCTGTGCTCGATGCGGATGGATCGTACCTGGGCAAGTATCGCAAACACCATATCCCCCAGGTCGACCCGGGCTTCTGGGAGAAGTTCTATTTTAAACCCGGAAACCTGGGATACCCGGTATTCAAAACGCGTTACGCCCAGGTAGGCGTCTATATCTGCTATGATCGTCACTTTCCCGAAGGCGCCAGGGTCCTGGGCTTGCACGGAGCAGAAATCGTCTTTAATCCCTCTGCAACAGTGGCAGGACTTTCGGAATATCTTTGGGAACTGGAACAGCCCGCACATGCGGTCGCCAACGGGTACTTCGTCGGTGCCATCAATCGTGTGGGTACAGAGGCCCCATGGAATATCGGAGAGTTCTACGGAAAGAGCTATTTCTGCAACCCGCGTGGAAAGATTATTGCGCAGGCTAGCCGTAACAAAACGGAACTCGTTGTCGCCGATCTCAACTTTGATGAAATCCAGGAAGTTCGCTCTGTGTGGCAGTTCTTCAGAGATCGAAGGCCGGAGTCATACAAGGAACTGGCTGAGGGTTGAAGAGCCGATAACTTATTGAGAACGGATAATCAGTGCCGCTCCAACAAAATGATTGAACATTGCATCTGCGTTTTGAATTGTTGGAGCGAGCACTGTGCCCAGGGCACCAGGAACAGATGAAAAACACAGCGCCGAAACTCGAAGATTCGCAGTACGAGAAAAACTTTGCCGAGATCCATCCTGCGTTCACGCCGAATTCTGCCGTTGTTGAGGCAAACCGGTGCCTCTATTGTTTTGATTCCCCCTGCATGAAAGCCTGCCCTACTCATATCGACATTTCGACCTTCATCAAGAAAATTGCAACTGGAAACCTGAAAGGATCGGCGAAGACGATACTCGAATCGAACTGGATTGCCCTCACATGCGCAAAGGCATGCCCGGTGGATGTGCTCTGCGAGGGGGCGTGTGTTTACAATGAGAAAGACGAGCCCCCGATTCAGATCGGAAGGCTTCAGCGATACGCCATGGACAGCTACTTCGCCAGCGGTATGCCCGCTTTGTTCACTCGGGCAAAATCGAACGGTAAATCCGTGGGAATCATAGGTGCAGGCCCGGCGGGGCTTTCGTGCGGTGCCGAACTCGCCCTTCTGGGATATGACGTGACGATTTATGAGGCGAAGAAAACCGCAGGCGGCCTTGATACGTGGGGGATCGCTCCGTACAAAATGAAGCAGGAAGACAGCCTGTGGGAAGTCCGCCTGGTCGAAAGCCTGGGAGTGAAGATCAAAACCGATGTCGCAGTGGGGAAAGACATCTCCGTCGACAATCTGATCAAGTCTCATGACGCCATTTTCGTCGGTGTTGGCCTTGGCTCGCCAACGCGGCTGAAAGTCCCGGGGGAGGATATGAAAGGAGTGGTCGATGCGCTGGATTTCATCGAAAAAGTCACCACGCGGAAATGGCGGACCGTCGATGTTGGCAAGAGTGT
>JBBDYD010000098.1:2376-4678 GCA_040901865.1 Bacteroidota bacterium
AAGCCGAAGGAAATCAAGGGGTCGGAATTTCAGATTCCGGTTGACATGGTGATCACATCTGTTGGGCAGGGACTTGACAATACATTTCTCTCCGGACTTCCGGGGGTTGCTGTTGAGAACGGTGTCGTGAAGGTTAACGCGGAAACCCTGCAGACCGGAAACCCGAAGATCTTTGCGGGCGGTGATTGTATCAGCGGCGGACAGGAAGTTGTGAACGCTGCTGCAGAGGGGAAGAAAGCGGCAAGAGCTATAAACAAAGCACTTGTGGGAGACAATGACCAATGAGCAATGAGGAATGATCAATGGGGGAGGAGGGTGAAATTAACCAACATTCATAAACCTTAAGAATTTGGGGGCAGCTTATGGAAAGGAAGAATGTAGTTCGGGAAAAGGCATTTGCGTTTGCAGTGCGGATTGTCAAACTGTCTCAGCGGCTCATCAAGGAGGAGAGGGAATACGTAATATCGAAGCAGATCGCGAAAAGTGAAACATCCATCGGAGCAAATATCGGGTTGTGCCTCAGTTTGCCATGATGAAGATTATCGCGGAGACGCAGAGGACACGCCCGCCCGAACGACCGTATTAGACCCTCTTGAGTTCGGTCGGGCGGGGAGGAACGCAGAGCTAATAAAATCAATGTTTTTACCTCTGCGAATCTCTGCGTCCTCTGCGACTCTGCGTTCCTTCTTTAAACTGAGACATACCAAATATCGAGGAGGCTGAGGGAGCATATTCTCAAAAGGACTTTGCGGCCAAGATCTCCATCGCCTACAAGGAAGCAAGGGAAACACATTATTGGGTTCGGTTACTCCATGCTACTGAGCAAATCACAAAACCAGAGTTTGACTCTCTTGTAAATGATTGTGACGAGCTGTGTCGGCTGCTCTATTCAATCCTCAGAACATCCCGGGGAATACGGCAGTCATCAATTCGTCAATAAAGCAAGAACTAGTGCTCATTTAGTAGTGCCCCACTTCCATTGCTCATTGTTCATTGCTCATTGTTCATTGCTCATTGTTCATTACTCATTGTTCATTGCTCATTGACTAGCGAGGTTTTCCATGGTTGATCTGAGCATAAACTGCGGCGGCATCCGTTCACCGAATCCCTTCTGGCTTGCATCGGCTCCCCCTACGAATTCTGCATTTCAGGTATGCAAGGCATTTGAGCAGGGATGGGGTGGCGCGGTATGGAAAACAATCGGCGAGCCTGTGATGAACGTTGTCAACCGGTACGGCTCTGTCGACTACAACGGGCAGAAAATCCTTGGTCTCAACAACATTGAGCTGATCAGCGACAGACCGATTGAAGTCAACCTGAAGGAAATTGCCGAGACAAAGAGACTCTGGCCCGACCGGGCAGTCATCGTTTCCCTGATGGTGGAGTCAAAACGCGAGGTCTGGCATGATATTGTCAAGCGCACGATCGACACGGGATGCGATGGCATTGAACTGAACTACGGGTGCCCGCATGGAATGAGTGAGCGGGGGATGGGATCGGCAGTGGGTCAAGTGCCTGAATATTGTGCCATGATTACTGGATGGGTTACCGAAGTTTCTACGATCCCGGTTCTTGTAAAGCTGACACCCAATGTAGCGGATATCAGGTTCCCCGGCCGGGCGGCAAAGAAAGGAAAGGCTCAAGGAATCTCGCTCATCAACACGATCAATAGTATCATGGGTGTCAATCTTGATACCCTCGAGCTTAATCCCTCTGTCGACGGCAAGGGTGGGCACGGGGGATATGCGGGGCCGGCCGTCAAACCGATTGCCCTCAACATGGTGTCACAGATCGCCATCGATCCGGAGATTAATCTCCCCGTTTCCGGCATCGGAGGTATTTCGACATGGCGCGATGCACTGGAGTTCATTTTGCTCGGGGCGACAAGTGTCCAGGTTTGCACGGCCGTTATGCATTACGGATTTCGTGTGATTAACGATCTGACGGAGGGATTAACGAACTGGATGGAGGAAAAAGGCTATACGAATCTGGATCAGATCCGGGGGAAAGCATTGGCCCGGATCGCGGATTTCGGTGATTTGAATCTCTTATACAAGGCTGTTGCCCGAATCGACGAATCGAAATGCATTCAATGCAATCTATGTCACATAGCTTGCGAAGAGGGGGCTCACCAGTGCATTGACTTGATACCGCTTAACGGAAAGAACCAGCCGAAGATTCGGGAGAACGACTGCGTCGGCTGCCGCCTCTGCTTTATTGTGTGCCCCGTCGAGAAGTGCATTTCCATGGTCAGAGTGGATGATGGGAGCGAAGCAATAACGTGGAACCAACTGATGAAACA
>JBBDYD010000099.1:0-4620 GCA_040901865.1 Bacteroidota bacterium
CTTTGACGGAGAATCGGAATCCCTCCGGAACGGCAGACCCCCATGCCTCCATCATCTTAGCATTCGGAAGACGATAGAATGTGTTGTTGATCTCAACCGAAGGAAGACGTTCGGCGTAGTATTGGAGAAACGCGGAATTCGGAAGGTCTTCCGGATAAAACCAGCCCTTCCATTCGGGATAACTGTAACCGCTTGTACCTGCGTAGAGTTTCATAACGAGGAATATAGGAGGAGGGGCGGAGAAGGTCAATTGGAATTAGGTGGAAGTTTCAAGGACTAAGCCCCGGATCCCAACAAAAGGACTAAGCGGTCTCTATCCGAGATCCAATTCCAATTGCGTCTTTGATTCTTCTTTTTGAAACATTCGTTGCTCCTTGTCCCGTCCCGAAACGGGCAGACCTTCGGGGGAATTTGGAGCTTGAGCATTACTTTATTTGAACTCACATAAATCCGCTGTATTTTCAACCCATGGCGAGAACTTCCCAATTTGTGAAAGTCGGCAAAAGGACGCTTGAGCTCTCGAATCTCAATAAAATCCTTTGGCCCGATGACGGCATTT
The DNA here is from genome assembly GCA_040901865.1 of Bacteroidota bacterium. Classification (GTDB taxonomy): domain Bacteria; phylum Bacteroidota; class Ignavibacteria; order UBA10030; family UBA10030; genus JBBDYD01. Next base: position 560 of record JBBDYD010000099.1, read on the forward strand.
TGAAGGCCGAATTGGTTCATTACTACCTCACCCTCGCCCCGACGATCCTCTCCCACATCAAGGGACGCCCCCTGTCTGTGGTCCGGTTTCCTAACGGCGTCACCGACGAGTCCTTTTTTCAGAAAAACCGGCCCGACTGGGCGCCGGACTGGATGGATCATATTGAACTCGGTGACGACCGGAAAAAAGACTACATGATCGCAACGGAAGATGCGTCGCTCGTGTTCCTGGCAAATCTCGCGTGCATCGAGCTTCATCAAATGCACTCCCGCTCTCCCACCTTCGACAAACCCGATTACTTCGTTGTTGATCTCGATCCGCCCGAAGGCATGCCTTTTACCACCATCAAAGAAATCGGCTTCGATTTCAAGGAGCATCTCGAACAACTTGGCTATCACGTCTTTGTCAAGACCACAGGGAAAAAGGGACTTCATATTCTTGCCCCGATTGAACCCAAATGGAGTTTCGACGAAGTCTTTGAAACCGCAAAGAGCATCGCCCAACCCTTTGTTGAGCGGCACAAATCGAACACGACCCTGCATATCAAAAAAGAATACCGCAAGGAAAAAATCCTCATCGATATTTATCGAAACCGAACGCACCAAACGATTATCTCGCCCTACAGCGTCCGTGGAAATAAGGGCGCTCCGGTTTCTACGCCCTTGCGATGGGAGCAGCTTGAAGACCTGAAAAGCCCCGCAGAAATGAATCTCGAAACCGTTCCGGATTTGGTACTGAACGAGGGAGATCCCTGGGAAGGGATGGCAGCGTATGCCGTGCCATTGCACACGAAGCGGGCAGCGGTGCGCATCAAGCCTGTCCAGAAAGAGGCGGCCAGGAAATCCCTCGAACCCTACGATAAGAAGCGCGAATTCAAGAAGACCCCTGAACCGGGTCCTGCAGTCAAAGCCGGCCGCGGCGATGCCTTCGTTATCCACCGGCACCACGCTTCGCATCTTCACTACGACCTTCGACTCGAGAAGGATGGAACCCTGAAATCATGGGCAGTTCCGAAAGGACTCCCCCAGCGGCCGGGGATCAAGCGCCTCGCCGTAGAAGTTGAGGATCATCCCCTGAACTACCTCACCTTTGAAGGGAAGATTCCGAAAGGAGAATACGGGGGTGGCGATATGTGGATCTTTGCCCTGGGCAGATATCAGATCACAAAGCAAAAGAAGGACGGATTTTACTTCCGCCTCCAGAGCAAGGAACTGAACGGGGAGTACCGCATTTACAACACCGGCGGAAAGAACTGGCTCTGCGAACGAGTCGATGCCCCGCAAATCGACTACCTCCGCACCCGAATCGAATTCATGCTTTCCGAGAGCCGGGCAACCCCGCCAAAGGGCGACGAGTATCTCTACGAGATCAAGTGGGACGGCATCAGGGCTATGATTTCATTGGACGAAGGGCAGATGAAGATCCTAAGCCGGAACGGAAAGGACATTACGGCGAGCTTTCCCGAACTCATCGCCCCCGAGGAGTCATTCCGTGCAACCAACGGCTTGTTCGACGGCGAAATCGTGTGCCTTGAAAAGGGCGGGAAACCCGTATTCAAGCATGTCATTCACAGAATGCAGCAGACAGCGGAAAGTTCGGTGGCACGCGCCCGTGCAAAGTATCCGGCAATTTGTTATATTTTCGATTGTTTGTACATGGATGGCCGACCGATAGCGAATGAACCCCTGGAACGCCGGCGGGTGTGGCTTAAAGACGCCGTAAAAGCGGATTCCGCCTACAGGGTCAGCGATGTTGTGGACGAGGGAGCGGAGTTGTTCCGCGCTGCGAGCGGTATGGGTCTCGAAGGCATCATGGCCAAGCAACGCACGAGTTCGTACCTGCCCGGGAAACGAAGTTCGCTCTGGCTCAAGATCAAAACCCGCCATACGATGGACTGCGTGATCATCGGATATACCAGGGGCAAAGGCAGTCGGGATTACGCGTTTGGTGCGATCCATATTGCTGAGAACGGGAAGACCGGATTGAAGTATGTGGGAAAAGTCGGAACGGGGTTTGATGACAAGATGTTGAAGTCACTCTACGGCGACCTGAAAAAGCTCAAAGAAATCAAGCGACCGATCAAGGAAAAGCCGATGGACGACGGGGTCACGACCTGGATTGAGTCAAAGCTCATGTGTGAAGTGCAGTACGCGTCGTTCACGAAAGACGGAATGTTGAGGGAACCGGTGTTTTTAAGGCTCAGGCCGGATCTTTAGGGTTTCAGCTTTAAGGTTTCAAGTTCAAGGTTTCAGGTTCATTGTTCACATAAACGATATGAGGCGTGCATGAGAGCCATCTGGAAAGGCCACATTCGATTTTCCCTGGTAACGATCCCTATCCGTGTTTATAACGCGGTGGACACCGAGCAGAAGATCAGCTTCAACCAACTGCATCGGGAATGCAACGGCGCGGTCGGGTATGACAAGCGCTGCAAGAAATGCAGCAAGGTCGTAACGAAGGATGATATCGTCAAAGGCTACCAGTACGAGCCGGACCAGTTCGTGATCATCGAGCCCGATGATTTGAACAAACTCAAGCTCAAGAGCACCAAAGTGATCGATATCGAAGGATTCATTAATGCTAAAGAGGTGACACCGATGCTGTTCGAGGCGCCCTACTTTGCGGGACCCGATGGGCCGGTGGCGGCAAAGGCCTATTCCCTGCTGAGCCTTACGCTGAAGGAAACAGGCAAGGTCGGCATCGGGAAGGTCGTTCTGCGCGACCGCGAAGACGTTGTGCTCATCGGTCCGATGGAAAGCGGAATTGTCCTCTACCGTCTGCGCTACCCGCAGGAAATCAAAAAGATGTCGGACGTGCCTCAGCTGGAAGAACAGAAAATTGACAAAGACCAATTAAAACTGGCACGGAGCCTCGTTGACTCCATGAGTACGGCGTACAAGAAGCTCGATCTGAAGGATAAATTTCACGACGCGCTGGTCGAAATGATCGAAGCCAAGGTGCAAGGGAAGGAAATTGTAACGGTTGAAGAAGAAACGAAACCGGTGGTTGATATCATGACCGCCCTGAAACAGAGCATCGATCAGGCAAAATCTCAGAGGAAGCCAATGGCAAAGGCAACCGGGAAAAAGGCCGTCGCCGCAAAAGCAAAACCGCGCAAAGTGAAAGCAGGATAACAACGACGAAGGTCGCCTTCATCGGGTTTAGACCGGGCAGAAGGCGACCTTCAAACAAGCTCCATGGCCCATATTCTTCCATTTACTCCGAAGCCTTCAGCCAAAATCGGCTTTCAGAAGGTTCGGAAAAAGTATACAACCGGCGGCCCGGAAAGCCAACTTCCGCTCTTTGAAGGCGCGGGGCGGATTCTGCAGCTTCCGGACACGATGAGCCCATTTGACAAGGCGCTTCTTCTGGACGAGCGGGGGGACGAACGGGCGGCAAAGTTCTACCAGGAAGCGATTACGCAGGGTGAATCGTCTGCAGATGCGTATTGCAACCTGGGGATCCTGGAATCCAGGGCGGGTCGAACGGCAAAGGCCTTCGATTGTTTTACACGATCACTCAAAGAAGACCCCCGTCATCTCGAGTCGCATTACAACCTCGGGAACTTGTATTTCGAGGCGGGTGATCTGAATTTGGCAAAAACGCATTTTCAAATATCCGTAGAAATAGATCCGGACTACCCGAACGCCTACTACAACTTGGGATTGGTCCATGCAATCAACAACGACTACAGCGCAGCGGCAGAAGCGATCCGGAGATACATTGAACTCGTACCGGAAGACGAGGGCGACAAGGCAAAAAGTCTGCTCATAGTCCTTGAGCAGACCCTCAAGGGGAGGCACTGACTATCGCTTTAGGAATCACTCTTAGGTTGCGAAACCAAGCCGGGCTATCCCGGTTTTTCTATTTCTGGTCGGAATCTCAAGGATAGGAGGCATGATTCCCTGAAATGCAAAAAAGAGGGTTGTGGATCTTCAAATTGGGGCGTTTTTAGGGGGCGGGAATCGGCACGGAGTTTGTGGATCAAATACCAAAGTTTCCCCACAACAGCTCGTTGTCCATACCTACAAGCCTCCTTCGACGAGCTGCCAGGGCTACCG
>JBBDYD010000100.1:0-29532 GCA_040901865.1 Bacteroidota bacterium
TGTGGAGTTCGGACTTTCCTCTCCGGCTTTCACCGGAGCGGCTGCCTGACACCACCCCTGCCTTAGGTAACGTTAATTAAACCCGTGACACCTGTCCGCCGAAGCCCGCTGGCGAAGGCGGATCGTTGACACGACGCTTAAGGTTGATGCCTCGGTTGGCCAGTTCATCGGCCGTACCGTTTTCCTCCCGGGCGACGTGCTTGATCTCAAATTTGTATAGTGCAGTGGATACGATGTTTTGCACCTCGGTAAACAATGCCTTGAGCCCTTTGTCCTTCACCTTGTAGGATCCCTGAACCTGCCGAACCATGAGCTCGCTGTCAGAATGAACAATCAATCGTGTGCATTTGGTTTCCCGTGCAAGCTCCAGGCATTTGATAAGGGCCGTGTATTCAGCAATGTTGTTTGTCGCCGTGCCGATATAATCGGAAAGGGAGACGAGGACTTTGCCTGTTTCGTCTTCCATATGGATCCCGATACCGCTTTCCCCCGGATTCCCTCTGGACGCGCCATCGGTGAAGGCAACAACGATCATACCGGGGCAGCACTATTGACAATTTCATCGGAAACGAGAATCCGTCCGCAATGCTCGCATTGGAGGATTCTGGAGTTTTTCCGCAGCTCGAGTGCTGTCTGGGGTGGAACGCGTTTAAAGCAACCGCCGCAGGCATTCCTTCGCACAGGCACAACAGCTCTTCCGTCTTTCGCTCCCCGGATACGTTCATAGGTCCGAATATCGCTCTTGTCGATCCGTACGACGTATTTCTCGCGCTCATGCTTGAGTTTCAATTCCTCTTCTTCGTGCTCCTTGTCGACAAGTCCGAGTTCGGCGGATCGTTCCTCCAACTCATTCTTCAAGGCATCGATTTCCGGGGTCATTTTTTCGACGTCCTGTTTTGCGACATGCATCTTGCCTTCGAGGGCCTCCATCTCTTTTTGAAGCTTGGTGATTTTTTCCTGGGCTGTATCGATTTCTCTCGTCAGTGTGTCGTATTGCTTGTTCGTTTTTACCTGAAATTGCTGGCTCTTGTACTTCTCAATGTTTTCCTTCAGAGCGAGAATTTCCACGTCCACTGCATCGCGACGAATCGTCGATTGCCTGATAGTGTCGTTCAATTGTGTTTGAATGTTCTCACTGGCCTGTTTTTTTGCTTCAAGGTCTGCAACTTTGCGCGGGAGGTCGCCTTTCATTTCCCGGAGATCATCCAATCCGGAATCGATCTGTTGAAGACCATACAACAACCGCAAACGATTTTCCAACGTGTGACTCCTCTTTCGCTTAGGAAAAATGGATAGGGCTTGTTTTGTGATTTGTTATAGAGATATGAATCTTTTCCCGTCGGTCCGCGCACGCCGCCGTGAGTCGCGAACGAATGATGTCGAGCACGGGGTGCTCGGTTTCCCAGTGTCCGGCGTCGATAAGAGCCAGATTTCCTGCATCATGGAAGGAATGATAGCGGACGTCGGCGGTAACAAAGGCATCAGCCTGTGCCCGAATTGCTTCCGGTATCAGGTCTGAGCCGCTTCCGCCACAGACGGCTATTTTCTTCATCCGTGCTGCCGGCTTTCCACTCATTCTGAGTCCCTCGGCGCGCAAGGCCTTGCGAACGTGGGTGAGAAATGTTTTGAGCGGGAGGGCGGTTTTCAATTCTCCGATTGCTCCCATTCCAAATTCAGCGCTTTCGTTCTCCAGGGGATAGACGTCGTATGCAACTTCTTCGTACGGGTGAGCCGACTTCATAGCCGAGGTCACTGCACGGACTTTGGTGCGCGGAAGGATCATTTCCAATCGTACCTCATCTACAGATTCCAGCTTTCCCTTCGTTCCGACTGTGGGATTTGATTGCCCGGAACCAAGGAATGTTCCACGGCCGTTAATCTGAAATGAGCAATGTGAGTAATCACCGATAACACCGGCACCGGCCTTGGTCATGGCATCGAGGACAATTGGGACAGAATGCTCCGGAACAAAGACCGCGATTTTTGCCATGAGGCCCTTCAGCGGTGAGAGAAAACGAATGTTCTTCAGTCCAAGTGCTCTGGCGAGGGAAACGCTCACGCCGTCCCGAGTAAAGTCGAGGTTGGTGTGGGCGGAGTAAAGGGCAATCCCATGTCGGGCAAGTTTAAGGATCATTCTGCCAACAGGGTCCGAGGTGGTTATCGAAGTTGCTGGTCGAAAGAGCAGGGGGTGATGAGAAATCAGCAGGTCGGCCTTCATTGTGACGGCCTCCCCCACAACATCCTCGGTTACATCGAGAGACACGAGGATTCGACGAACGGGCGACGATCGGTCGCCCACTTGGAGGCCTACGTTATCCCGCTCCCACGCAATCCAACGCGGGGCCCACTGTTCCATAATATGCTCCACGTCGTTCACGGTCATGAGCCGTTCCCTGCATAAAAAGAATGTCCCGCTTCTTGGGCGGGACACTGAGAACAAGTCTGTTGGGCGCCAATGTGGACGGAGCAACGCTTCCTAATCCTTCCGGGTATCACCATCGTTCTGGTACTTCCTCCGTCTGGGTGGGTAAATAATGTACGAAATGCGGGGATGAGAATCAAGCACGTGGAGAATTTACTCAACCGGGTCTTTGTGGGGCTTTCCCTTCCTTGAATTCGATGCGCTCAAAGTTGATATCGCGGAGTCGTTTGATTTCCCGTTCGATCTTCTGAAAATGACCGTCGAATTCACGCATTTGATTTTTTTCGCTGTCGGTAAATTGACGGGAGAGGAGATCGGCGCTGATTTTGATGGCAGCGAGCGGATTATTAAACTCGTGGCATACGGTTACAACGAGTTCGCGGATGGCCTCGGCTCGCTTTTCGGCAATGAACATGCGTTTCTCGACAACTTCCCTCTGTTTGCGTGTCATGGACTTTTCCAGCGCGTTGATGATTGTCTTGGGCAAGAGTAATTCGGAGATATCTTCCTTGACCAGGAAATCCTCGACGCCCAGTTTCATCGCATCCACCGCGAGTTTGAAATCCCTTGTTGCCGTTACAAAGATAATCGGAATGTCACTCTGCATGGCATTCAGCTGGAGGCAGAAGTCAAGTCCGCTGGCCCCGGGAAGGTTGAAATCTGTCATGATGATGTCAATATCCGCGTTTGCGCGGACCTCGGACAGGGCGTCGTCGACGCGCTCTTTCCAAATAAGCTTGAATTCACGTCCTTGAAACTTCTGCAGATGATGCTGCGCAATCTTGACGAAGGTGATGTCATCATCGACAAGGAGCAGGGTAATAAGTTTATGCGTTCCCGATGTTTCCATATCACCACAAGGTACAGGATACGAACCTGAGTTGCAAACAGCCGTGATGGTCCGTTTGCGGGAAATGCCCGAGAATCAGCCTGGCACCGTGGTTGCATTTCAGGCGGAATTTGTCTATAATCGCAAACAACTCAACCTCCCCGCGTAGTACAAATAGGCGGTTCAGTACGAGAGACCAAGAGCCATGGCTGTAAAGAATAGAATTCTGGTAGTTGATGACGAGGAAGCCCTCAGGACCGTGCTGAGTTCGGAACTTGAGGGGGAGGGATATCAGGTTAACACTGCGGCTGATGGGGACGAGGCGATCAAAATCATCGGGACCCAGCAATTTCATCTTATCCTACTGGACATCAAGATGCCGAACGTCGATGGATTTGAAGTCTTGAAATTCGTCAAGCAACACCAGCCTGCAACGAAAGTGATCATGCTGACGGGTTTTGCCGATCTCAAGAATGCCATCGAGTCTAAAAAACTTGGTGCCGAGGATTTTGTCAGCAAGCCCTATGACCTTGTCGATCTTCTGACAACCGTTGAACGCGTGCTGGGGACCAGCTAACCTCTTACCGGGGTCGATTCATGCCCAAGAAGCACCGCCTTCTCGTCGTTGACGACGAGGATTCCATCACCTTCCTGCTTCAAACAGAATTCAAAGAACTCACCGACTATGAGGTGGACGTGGCCCAGAATGGTACGGAAGCCATCAACCTCATTCAATCCAATTTGTACGATGTTGTTCTCCTCGATATCAAGATGCCCCGCGTGGGGGGGATCGAAGTGCTGAAATTCATCAAAGAGCACTCGCCCTCAACTCAAGTCATCATGCTCACCAATGTTGTTGATATGAAGACGGCTTTTGATACTGTGAAACTCGGGGCGTATGACTTCATCAGCAAGCCGTACGAAACACAACAGCTCCTTGCCACGGTCAAACGGGCTATTGAACGGCGACGGTTCATGATCGAAACGGAGATCATGAAAAACGAGTTGCAGAGAGTCGGCGGATCGACAGTTCTCATTGGTGAGAGCAAAGCGATTCAGGAGTTGATCAGGAACGTCAAGAAAGTAGCGCCGAGTGACGCGTTTGTGCTGATCCAGGGAGCCAGCGGGACCGGAAAAGAGCTTGTGGCACACATGCTTCATAGCGAGGGAAGCCGCCGGGACAGGCCGTTCGTTGTCGTAAACTGTGCCTCGATTCCGGACCAACTTCTTGAAAGCGAGCTTTTTGGTCATGAGAAGGGGTCGTTTACGAATGCTTATTCCGCGAAGCAGGGCCTTGTCGAGGTTGCCAATGGTGGTACCCTGTTTCTGGACGAAGTCGGCGATATTAGTCCCACCACCCAACCGAAGCTCCTCCGCTTCCTCGAGACCGGTGAATTTCGGCGCGTCGGAGGAACGGCGTCGACGAATGTTGATCTAAGGATTGTTTCAGCAACGAACAAGGACCTCTCGGCCGAGGTAGCATCCGGGCGTTTCCGCGAAGATTTGCTCTATCGCCTGAATATTGTCACTATCAAAGTTCCGCCCCTCAAAGATCGCAAGGAAGACATTCCTCTCCTTGTCGACCATTTCCTCAATCGGAAATCAAAAATGAAGAGGATCAGTCCAACCGCGCTGAAAGTGCTCATGGATCATGATTGGCCGGGGAATATCCGGGAGCTTGAGCATGTCATCGAAGGCGCTGCGGTTCTTTCTCAAAGCGATACAATTGAGCCGGGAGATCTCTGGGTGAGTACAGCCCTATCGGCGTCTTCCCCCGAGGTTCATCGCGGTTCTCAAGTGTCGGCTGTTGGGACTAATGGGACCGGGTCCGGCGAGCTGCAGTCGCTTGAAGAAGTTGAGCGTGTCCACATCGAGAAAGTCCTGAACCACCACTCCTTCAACCGTGTAAGATCCGCGGAAGCCCTCGGAATCACCCCAAAAACGCTGTACCTCAAGATCAAGAAGTACGGGATAAAGACTCAAGGCTAGCGTTCTTGCGAAAGCCAGCGATTACCGTTTTGCTGAAGTTTGGCACGGCAATTGTAACCTTGCCAAGGTTAACCCTTGGAAAGGTTTAACGCAGACCGGTAACACGCCACCCCCCGCTTCGCCCATTCCTCCAAGCAGACTCAAATTTTTCCATCGTCCTGGAATTAAAAGGCCTTAATAATGCAACCAAATGCAACTTTGTGGCGTCTTATGAGTATATAGGCAGGTAACATATCTACCTCCTTCAATGATGAGCCAGTCATCGGGATTCCTGTGGTGGGTTTCCTGAGAAACTGGCTCATCGTTTTTTGCCGTTGATGACGCTGATTGTTCATGGTGAGTCATCATTCCTATCAATGATTCAATTATTTCAACGGTCATCATTGCCATCAGCGGTCAGCGGTTGACTTTCGCCCAACAAATCTCTATTTTTGCTAAACTTTTTCACCTTTTCGCCCTTCTGTTTCCTAAAATAGACACTTCCCCCCAAGGAATTACTCATGCCGAAGTTCCAGGGCGTCGACTACTATAATCTGGATGACCTCCTTTCAGAAGAGGAGATTCTCGCACGAAACACAGTGAGAGAGTTCGTCGAAGAGAATGTCATTCCGGTTATCGAAAAGCACTATCGCGCCGGAACATTCCCCCTGGATCTTGTCGGCAGGATGGCTGAGCTTGGTCTTTTCGGGTCAACCCTTCCTGCAAAATATGGTTGTGCGGAAATGAATAACGTTGCCTATGGCCTTGTGATGCAGGAACTGGAACGCGGTGACAGCGGGGTGCGCAGTTTTGCATCTGTGCAAAGCGGACTTGTGATGTTCCCCATCTTTGCCTTCGGCTCCGAACAGCAAAAAGACCACTGGCTTCCCATGCTGGCTTCGGGTAAGGCCATTGGATGTTTCGGATTGACAGAACCGGATTACGGGTCGAATCCCGGCGGAATGAAAACGCGGGCGGAGAAGGTGAAGGATGGATACGTCCTCAACGGGGCAAAGATGTGGATTACCAACGGCACGCTTGCTCATGTTGCTGTTGTCTGGGCAAAACTGAACGGTGAAATTAAAGGGTTCCTTGTCGAAAAAGGGACAAAGGGGTTCCAGGCGCCGGAAATGACAGGCAAGCACTCTCTCAGGGCGTCCGTAACCTCAGAGCTTGTGTTTCAGGATTGTCACATTCCCGAACACAACTTGCTCCCGAAGTCCGGCGGGTTGAAATCCCCGCTGATGTGTCTCAGTCAGGCCCGTTACGGTATAGCGTGGGGGGCCATCGGGTCGGCCATGGCTTGCTATGATACGGCGCTCAATTACGCCAAGTCCCGCATCCAGTTCGACAAACCGATTGCGGCCTTTCAGCTCACCCAGGAAAAGCTGGTCTATATGCTTACGGAGATCACCAAGGCCCAGCTATTGTGCCTTCAACTCGGCCGGCTGAAAGATAACGACAAAGCGAAGTTTACTCAGATCTCGATGGCGAAACGCAATAATGTATTTCACGCTCTCGAGATCGCGCGCATGGCACGGGAAATTCTTGGAGCAAACGGAATCCTTGACGAGTACCCGGTCATGCGCCACGCAGCAAATCTGGAATCGGTCAAGACCTATGAAGGAACTCACGAGATGCACACCTTAATTCTTGGCGAGGATATAACGGGAATTCAGGCCTTCACCTAGATTTGACGAGAAAATAGAACGGGAATACTGTCTATCCAACGATTCATACGCGAAATGAAAAAAATAAAAAGCGAAGCAATTACTTACGATGATGTACTTCTTGTCCCGGCCCGTTCTTCGGTTCTTCCACGACAGACGGCTGTTCGCACACGTGTTTCTCGGCACATCGAATTGAATATCCCTCTCCTGAGCGCCGCGATGGATACAGTGACTGAATCCGAAATGGCAATTGCCATTGCACGGGAGGGCGGCTTGGGAATCCTTCACAAGAACATGACGATTCAGCGGCAAGCGGAAGAAGTGGATCGGGTAAAGCGTTCGGAAAGCGGAATGATCCAGAAGCCCATAACGCTCGAGCCCGAGCGCTCCGTCGGTCAGGCCATGGAGTTGATGAAGAAATACAGCATCTCCGGTATCCCGATTGTCAAAGAGGATACGCTGGTTGGAATTCTGACCAATCGCGATTTGCGATTTGAGCCGAATCTTGATCTCCAGATCGGGAGCATCATGACGAGCGGAAACCTCATCACAGCGCCGGTCGGGACGACGCTGGAGGAAGCCGAGGTCATTCTGCAAAAGAACCGCATCGAGAAGCTGCCGATCGTCGACAAGAATGGGCGGTTGAAGGGACTCATTACGTTCAAGGACATTCAAAAAAAGAAGCGACATCCGCTTGCCTGCAAAGACAAGCACGGACGGCTGAGAGTTGGCACTGCGGTGGGGGTGACCTCCGATACCATGGAAAGAGTCGCGGCGTTGATAGCGGCGGGCACAGATGTGATTGTTGTTGACACTGCTCACGGGCATTCCGAGGGCGTGCTCTCCATGGTGAAGAAGATCAAGTCGAAATTCGACATTGATGTCATCGCAGGAAATGTTGCAACGGCAGAGGGAACAAAAGACCTCATCAAGGCAGGTGCTGATGCGGTAAAAATTGGGATCGGACCCGGGTCGATCTGCACTACCCGCGTTATCGCAGGCGTTGGCGTTCCCCAGATTACCGCAATCATGGAATGCGCAGAGGCAGCCAGGAAGAGCAATGTTCCCATCATTGCAGATGGTGGCATCAAGCAAACCGGAGACATTGCGAAGGCTATTGGGGCCGGTGCGGACTGCGTGATGATTGGGGGATTGTTTGCCGGTGTCGAGGAGAGCCCCGGTGAGAAGGTGCTCTACGAAGGCCGGAGTTACAAGATGTACCGCGGTATGGGTTCCCTGGAAGCGATGCGCGCGGGAAGCAGGGACCGCTATTTCCAGGATGTTGAAGACGATATTCAAAAACTCGTCCCCGAAGGAATCGAAGGAAGGGTCCCCTATAAGGGAAGTCTCGCAGAGACCGTCCATCAGATGGTCGGCGGTCTGCGCGCGGCCATGGGGTATTGCGGGTGTCGGACCATTGCTGAGATGAAGAAAAGCGCCCGCTTTGTGCGTATCTCTGATGCCGGCCTGCGTGAGAGTCATCCCCACGATATCAGCATCACCAAAGAAGCTCCCAACTATCACCTGTAAGTCCCGTGGCGAAGCCCTCCCTTCGGGACATGAATGCGCGTCGGCTCTCAGCGGTTCGACAGCACTTAGCTGCTCTTCGACTCGACGCTCTGCTGGTAACCTTTCCCCCGCATGTCCGATATTTGACCGGGTTCTCCGGCTCCAATGCTTGTTGTGTCGTCACACCCCGGGACCAGTCTCTGGTGACGGACGGTCGTTATAAAATCCAGGTTCAAGAGGAAGTTAAAGGGTTCCAGATTTTCGTTGCCAACGGGAGTCTTTTTCAGGAGCTTCGGTCGCGAAGGACCCTTCCGCTCAAGGGACGGATCGGTTTCAATCCTTCTCAGATTCATGTTGCCGAACTGGAAAATCTGAAATCGCTTTTTGCGGGGGCCAGGTTCGTCAAGACTCGCGATATTGTCGGGGCCGTTGCTGCAGTCAAGGATGAAGACGAAGTTCAAAGTATTCGTGCCGCTGCGACCATTTCGGACGACGTCTTCCGGTATATTCTGGGTGTTGTCAAAGCCGGTGTCTCAGAGCTTGACATCGCAGCAGAGCTTGTGTATCAACACAGAAAACGGGGAGCCGAGGCGGATGCTTTTGAGCCGATTGTTGCCAGCGGGATGCGCGGTTGCCTCCCTCATGCCCGTGCCGGGACCAAGCGGATCAAGAAGGGGGAGCTGGTCACCCTGGATTTCGGTTGCCGACTCAACGGGTACCACAGCGATTTGACAAGAACGGTGGCCGTTGGAAAGCCGGGACCGGAGTTGCGAAAGATCTATCAAACCGTGAAAGATGCCCAACAACGAGCGGTGGAAGCGGCCAAGGGCGGAATGAAGGCAAGAGACCTTGATGCAGTGGCGCGTATGCGGATAAAGAAAGCAGGATTTGGCAGGTACTTCACACATTCATTGGGGCATGGACTCGGATTGCAGGTCCATGAAGGGCCGAGGATTTCTGCACAGAGCGCAGACAGAATTCAACCCGGGAACGTGATTACGATTGAGCCTGGTGTCTATGTGCCGGGTGTCGGGGGTGTTCGTATCGAAGACGATGTCGTGATTCGGAAAGGATATGCCGAAACTCTTACCACCTCACCCCGGGAACTGATCATCCTGTAGCGATCCATGACTGACCTCCAACGAAACGTTCTCATCATCGCTTACTACTTTCCTCCGATGGGATTGGGGGGGGTGCAGCGAACGTTGAAATTTGCAAAGTATCTTCCGACGTTCGGATGGCGGCCGATTGTTCTTACGGTTGGTCCGACGGGATATTACGCATTTGATGAATCCCTCCTCAAAGAAGTGGAGGAGAGTGGCATCGAAGTAATTCGAACAGGCTCTTTTGATCCTAACCGGATTTTCAAAAACAAGGGACCCGTGCGACAACCGCGGGAAGTCGTTCGAAAGATGCTTCAATTTCTTGGGGATTGTTTTTTTATTCCAGATACAAAAATCGGATGGAAGCGCAAGGCCGTCAAAGCCGCTTCGGAAATCCTGAAAACCAGGAAAATTGACGCGATTCTTGCCACGGCGCCGCCTCAAACAGACTTTCTTATCGGATTGACCCTGAAGCGCAAGTTCAAAGTCCCCCTGGTGCTCGACTACCGGGACCCCTGGCTTGAGAACCCTTTCAAATATTTTCCCACACCAATACATCGGTGGTGGCATAAGAGGCTTGAGCGCAAGGTTGTCCGGGGATGTGACCGCATTGTGGTCACGCACCGAAGGGTCAAGGAAAGTCTCGTTAAGCGGCATCCGTTCCTGACATACATGGATGTGACCATTATTTCGCAGGGATTTGATCCGGCAGACATGGATATGCCCATAGTGGAACAGACCGGGTCGAGGCAGAAACTTCGCATAACCCATGCAGGAACTTTTTATGCCGGACGCACCCCGGAACCAATGTTCCGGGCTCTGCAATCGCTGTTCAAGGCAACGCCGGGGATTCGCGGAAGGATCGAACTGAACTTTGTCGGCAATACGCGTAAGGAAGACCAGGCATTGGTTTCCAAACTCGGACTTCAGAACGACGTGAATTTCCTGGGGTACCTTGACCACCGCGTATGCATTAAGCACCTCATGGAGGCCGATGTCCTTTGGTTTGTCCTCGACAATGATTTCCAATCGCCCGGCAAGCTTTATGAATACTTCGCTGTCCGTAAACCTATTCTTGCATCCGTGGTGGAGGGCTATACAAAACAACTTCTTGGCGAGAGCGGAATTGCGTTGTGCGTGGCACTCGCCGACGTACCAGCGCACGAAAAGGCATTACAGGAACTTCTTGCGATGTTTGATCGGAAACAACTCCCTTCTCCGTCGAATGAGTTTATCAAACGGCTCGACAGGCAGGCTCTTACCGGAGAACTTGCCAAACTCCTGGAAACACTTATGGATATCGATCGAAACGCGTTTGTCAAAGTGGGTACCTCGTGAAGGTGCTGATCGTCGGATCCGGCGGACGCGAGCATGCACTCGCGTGGAAGATCCGCCAGAGCCCCAAGGTCCGGGAGCTTTACTGTGCTCCTGGAAATGCCGGGATTGAGGCGGTGGCAACAACGATCCCCTTGAAGGTAACCGACACGGAGGGCCTCGTTCAATTTGCGCTCGATCATGGGATCGATCTGACAGTGATCGGACCCGAGCAACCATTGGTGGCCGGTATCGTAGATCGATTTCAGGAACATGGGCTTGCGATTTTCGGTCCATCCACCTCGGCGGCCCGGCTTGAGGGGAGCAAGGCATTTGCAAAGGACTTCATGCGTCGTCATGCTATTCCGACAGCCCGCTACGGCACATTCACACGCTCGAGCCTGAGAGAGGCAGAACTGTTTATTGGAACTCTTCCAGTTCCGATTGTCGTCAAAACCGACGGTCTCGCAGCTGGGAAAGGAGTCCTGATTTGCAAGACGCGGAGTGAAGCGAGCGCGGCTGTCAGAGATATGGTCGAGCAACAATCGTTCGGGCCGGCAGGTGACAACGTGGTTGTGGAGGAATTCCTGGCAGGAGAGGAAGTCTCCGTCTTTGCCGTTAGCGATGGCGCCGACTACGTGATCCTCGCACCTGCGCAGGACCACAAACGGATTTTCGATGGTGATCAGGGAAAAAACACAGGCGGTATGGGCGCGTACGCACCGGCGCCTCTCATGACGCCGGACCTCCTTGCAATAGTCGAACGCACCATCATCCGGCCAACTCTCGAAGGAATGAAGAGTGAGGGATCACCATATCGCGGATGTCTTTACGCAGGGCTGATGGTGACAAGCGATGGCCCAAAAGTACTGGAATACAATTGCCGATTCGGCGATCCAGAAACTCAGGTGGTGGTTCCGCTTATCGACGGTGACCTCGCCCTCTTGCTTCAATCTGCCTCAATCGGATCAATAGATCGGCAGGCGGTTCAGCAGCATCCGGCTTCTGCGGTGTGCGTGGTAATAGCATCCCGTGGATACCCGGATGAATACCAGGTTGGGAAAGTGATTCGCGGTCTGGACACCGCCGACATTGAGAAAGGCGAAATCATCTTCCATGCAGGTACTGCACGGAAGGATGGGAAGATCGTCACGGCCGGAGGGCGTGTGCTGGGAGTAACCGCCGTGGGATATGCTCATGAACTTGAAGCGACGATCGAAGCCGCGTATCGGATTGTCCATCGCGTCGCATTTGACGGAGCCTATTATCGCAGCGATGTTGGGAAAAAAGCCCTCACGTATCTGCAAAGAACCGGAGGCCGCTGAGCGATGAAGATCCTGGTAACCGGGGGAGCTGGATTCATAGGTTCTCATCTTGTGGACGCGTATATTACGGCCGGTCATGCCGTTACCGTGGTGGACGATCTTTCCTCAGGCGTGCGTGAGCAGGTTAATCCGGCGGCCCGATTTGTTCATTTGGATATCCGTGACGCGGGGTTGGGGGATCTTTTTCGTCAGCAGAGATTCGATATCGTTAATCACCATGCAGCGCAAATGGATGTACGCCGGTCGGTAGCGGATCCTGCCTTTGACGCATCGGTGAACATTTTGGGTGGGCTGAATGTTTTCGAGCATGCACGAATGACGGGTGTGCGCACGGTGATTTTTGCATCCACTGGCGGAGCGATTTACGGCGAACAAGAGGAATTCCCTGCAACGGAAGAGCATCCAACGAGGCCGCTGTCTCCGTATGGAATCACGAAGCTCACCAGTGAAAAATATTTGTTTTACTACCGCGAGGTATTCGGTATGAATTCTGTGGTGCTTCGTTATGCGAACATCTACGGTCCCCGACAAAACCCTCACGGCGAAGCAGGTGTTGTGGCTATTTTCTGTAACAAAATGCTGGCGGGGCACCAGCCGGTCATTAACGGCGACGGTCGGCAAACACGCGATTATACCTATGTTGGAGATGTTGTCAAGGCAAACCTCCTCGCATTGAATGTCACGGGCTCAAACCTCTTCAATGTGGGAACGGGAATCGAGACGGATGTTAACACGCTCTTTCGCTCTTTGAAAAACCTGGTGCATCCTTCTTGTCGCGAGGAGCACGCGCCGGCAAAGGCCGGAGAACAACGGCGCAGTGTGGTCAGCTCTCAAAAAATTCAACACGAACTTGGATGGAAACCTGTGGTGACGCTCCAGGAAGGACTGAAAGCGACCGCGGAGTATTTCAAGGCGAACGTCAGACGCACCTCGTGATGCAGAACCAATCACCCATGGTTGAGGACATTGTCGCTGGAGGCAGGCGGGCAGTGGCCCGTGCAATATCTCTGGTTGAAAACGAAGAGGAAGGCTCGCAATCGCTCCTCCATGATTTGTTTCGGCACACAGGCAAGGGATACCGTATCGGGATTACCGGCCCACCGGGAGCGGGCAAGAGCACTCTCACCAACAAGCTTGCAAGGCACTACCGACGTGAGGGACTGAAGGTTGGGATTATTGCCGTCGATCCCACGAGCCCGTTCACCGGAGGAGCCCTCCTCGGAGATCGGGTGAGAATGACCGATGTGGAACTTGATGACGGCGTGTTCATCCGCAGCATGGCTTCTCGCGGAAGCCTTGGCGGATTAAGCAAAAAGGCAAAAGAGGCAGCCGACATCCTGGACGCGGCCGGATATGACCTGATCCTTCTGGAAACGGTTGGCGTCGGTCAATCGGAACTGGACATTGCGGGCGCGGCGGACACAACCGTTGTTGTGCTGGTGCCGGAATCGGGAGATGGCATTCAAGCGATGAAAGCGGGCCTGATGGAAATAGCGGATTTTTTTGTATTGAATAAATCGGACAGGCCCGGCGCCGATCAGGCAGTACAATCGATCAAAATGATTCTGGGATTCCGCCAACCTCCGGAATTACATCAACAACACTGGACCCCGGATGTCGTGAAAACGGTAGGGAGCGAGGGAAAGGGAATTGAGGATGTAGTCCGATTGATCGGGTCACACCGAGACTTTCTGACGTCGACCGGAGGCCTGACCCAAAGAAGGGCGAAGCGGCTGGAACGGAGAATAAGGGAATTAGTGGAAGAGCGATTGCATGTCGATTTCTGGACTCCCCGTCGAAATGAAGCCTTGAAAAAGGAACTGCAAAGGGTTGTAGAGAAAGGGCAGACTCCGTACGAGCTGGCGGCAGAGCTTATTGCTGACTTTAAGAAGAACTCACAGACTAAATCCGAAGGGTAATCATGGGTAGCGCAACGACATCCGAGAATACAATTAGTTTCGAGCCGACGGAAGAGATGAGACTCCTGAAGCAATCGGCCAGCGAATTTGCAGAATCCGAAATTCGGCCTGTGGTCATGAAGTACGATGAATCTCAGGAATTTCCCGTAGACATAGTGAAGAAAATGGCCGACCTGGGGTTTCTGGGAGTCGTGACTCCCGAGAGCTTGGGCGGAGCAGGAATGACCGCGACAGAGTTCGTCGTGATCATGGAGGAATTGGCCCGGGTTGATCCCTCAGTCGCTCTTACTTTTGCGGCGCACAGCGGACTGTGCCTGGAGCATCTCCTGCAGTTCGCGAACGACGATCAAAAGAAGAAGTATGTGCCCGACCTTGCCACCGGCAAGAAGATCGGATCCTGGTGTCTTACAGAGCCCGGCTCGGGGAGTGATGCGGGTGCAATGCTCACTACTGCAGAACGGAAAGGTTCGGAATACATTCTGAACGGGTCAAAATCGTTTATTACGAATGGTTCCTATGCCTCGACATTTGTGGTGATGGCAAAGACGAATTCGGAAAAAGGGAAACCCAGAAATTCTGCCTTCATCGTCGAAAAAGAAATGGGCGTCCGGGTTGGAAAAAAGGAGAACAAGCTGGGGTTTCGCTCGAGCGATACCGTACAACTTGTCTTCGACAACGTCCATGTTCCCGCAGCCAATCTTCTTGGTGAAGAAGGGCAGGGATTGAAGCAGGCTCTTTCGGTGCTGGACAGTGGACGTGTTGGGATCGCGGCACTTTCGGTGGGCCTTGCCCAGGGCGCGATGGAAGCGTCCATCAAATATGCCAAGGAACGCAAAGCGTTTGGAAAAACGCTGGGAGAGTTCCAGGGAATCCAATTCAAGCTTGCCGACATGGCAACGGAAATCGAGGCGTCGAGACTCTTAACCTATCGTGCCGCCGTTACGAAGGCCGCCGGTGCCCCACTGACCCTTGTGGCCGCGTACGCGAAATACTTCGCAAGCGAGATGGCACAGCGCGTTGCAAATGAAGCCGTCCAGATCCACGGCGGCTACGGATTTGTTAAGGATTATCCCGTGGAGAAATTCTACCGTGACGTAAAACTCCTCACCATTGGGGAAGGTACGTCCGAAGTGCAGCGAATGGTTATAGCCAAAAATCTTCTTCTCTGAGCACAGCGACCATGCCGATCATCGGAACGAAACTTCAGAGCGGAGAGGCCCTCCGGAACAATCAAAAGGCAATGGATGTCCTGTTAAAGCGCCTCCAAAAGGAGGCCGACGCAGTTCGAGCAGGCGGGGGACCGGGTGCCATGGAGAAACACCGCAAGAAGGGAAAGCTACCGGCAAGAGAACGCATCCAGAAACTTCTCGATCCGGGATCCGCGTTTCTCGAAATCGGGATGTTTACAGCCCATGGTATGTACAAAGAATATGGTGGTGCGCCCTCGTCGGGAACGATTTTCGGTATCGGGACGGTTCACGGCCGGAATGTCGTCATTGTTGCCAATGATGCGACGGTGAAGGCTGGGGCGTGGTTCCCCATGACATGCAAGAAGAACCTCCGGGCCCAGGAAATCTCCATCGAAAACCGGCTACCGATCGTTTATCTCGTTGATTCCGCCGGTGTCTTTCTTCCTCTTCAATCGGAAATCTTTCCTGACAAAGAGCATTTTGGGCGGATCTTCCGCAACAACGCCGTCATGTCGTCTCTGGGGATCACGCAAATCGCCGCTATCATGGGGCCGTGCGTGGCCGGCGGGGCGTATCTTCCCATCATGAGTGACGAGGCAATGATTGTTGATAAAACCGGAAGCGTCTTTCTTGCCGGTTCTCATCTTGTGAAAGCAGCCATCGGCGAAGAAATTGATAACGAAGATCTCGGTGGGGCCGAGGTTCACTGCGAAATCAGCGGTGTCACTGATCACCGCATGAAAAACGATGAAGAATGTCTGCTAAAAATCCGTTCCATCCTTGGAAAACTCGGCCGAACACCGGTCGCAGGTTTTGATCGAATTGAGTCACGGCCACCGAAGTTCCCCGCCTCGGATCTGCACGCCCTTGTTGCGTCCGATCGCACGAAGCCTTATGACATGTACAACGTTCTCGCGAGGATACTCGACGGAAGTGAACTGGACGAATATAAAGAGGGATTCGGGAAGTCGATTATTACCGGATACGGACGCGTCGAGGGATGGGCCGTTGGAGTCGTGGCAAACCAGCGAGCCGTGGTCAAAACAAAGAAGGGCGAGATGCAGGTTGGTGGTGTGATTTACAGCGACAGCGCCGATAAGGCGGCCCGGTTTATCATGAACTGCAATCAGAAGAAAATTCCCCTCGTCTTCTTTCAAGACGTCACCGGTTTCATGGTCGGGAGCAGGGCTGAACAAGGTGGAATCATCAAGGATGGGGCCAAGATGGTCAACGCGGTTGCGAACTCCGTTGTGCCAAAATTGACCTTCATCGTGGGAAACAGTTATGGGGCAGGCAATTACGCCATGTGCGGGAAGGCATATGATCCCCGCCTCATTTTTGCCTGGCCGACGGCACAAATCGCGGTAATGGGCGGCAAGCAGGCAAGCGAGACCCTCCTTTCCATCAAGCTTCAGCAAATGGAACGGGGTGGCGATTCGATCTCAAAAGAACGGCAAACGGCCTTGCTCAAAGAGATTCAGGACCGCTTTGAATCGGAACTCGATCCTTTCTTTGCCGCCGCACGCCTCTGGGTTGACGGGATTATTGATCCTGTTGAAACTCGCGGAGTGATTTCCCGTGGAATAGAAATGGCAAATCAGAACCCGGAATGTCCGCGGTTCAATCCGGGAGTCATTCAAACCTGAACCTGGTGCCTCATGAACGGGCGTTTTGGGCCGGCGTTGTTGGTTGTGCTGCTTGCAACGGTTGCTTTGATCCTCGTTCCACGTGAAGCGGAAGCGCAATGCGACGGCACACCGGGACCGGACGGACTTACATGGGAGTTTGACGAGGAGGATTCTGAATCGTTCTCGCTGGGCGGATTCCTTGGAGATCTCTTCACACCCCAGCTTGTCCGGGATACGAAAGCCATCAGGTTGTATGTCCGTGACAATCGCTTCGCAGAACTGCTTCGACGCTGCGGAGACTTGAGGGCGGTCGACGGAATTTTTCAAAATGCCCTTCGGGTGGCGGAATTCAGCGTTGCGCGGGCGCTGTTCCTCTCGATGATGGCTTGCCTCGAACATCAAAACGTTGCGGTTGATGTGCCTGTTGTCGGGGCCGTCGGATTACCGCTGACATTTGAGGAAGACAGTTTGTTCAACGCAAGGACAAAAAACCTGCCCCCGCGGATCTATGAAGACTCCCCGGAAACCAGCCACGGGGACCGTGATAAGCTCCAGCATTTCTTCGGATCCGCATATATCGCGTATGTCTCGGGTTCCCCGGAACTCGCACGGGCAACGGGGAATTTCGTGGAATGGGGTGAGGCGAGAATGATTGTGGGAGGGGCCGACGATGAGCGCGATCGGCGCGCGAACAAGCAGGGAGAGACATTCGGGCATGATTTGATCTACGTCAAGACTTTGCTTCCGTCGGACTATCTGACACTTCCGGTGAAGATAAAGTAATGCTTCTACATTCGACATTCGATATTGTTTTTTGACATGGCTCAGAAAAAGAAATGTCCAATGATGAACACCGAATGTAGAATGTCGAAGTGGATGACGCATTTTTACATTCATCATTCGATGTTGGACATTCGATATTGTTTCTAAAATTGCTTCGGAAAAGAAATGCCCAATAATGAACATCGAATGTAGCAATGTAGAATTAAGGGGATCATTTAACTATTAATGGGGGTGTTATGAAATACGATCTGGAGGAACGGCTTATAAACTTCGCTGTGAATATTATTGATGTTGTCGAGTCCCTTCCGCGAACCCGGACTGGGAATCACATGGCGGGTCAGCTTGTGCGTTCCGGTACTTCTCCTGCCTTGAACTACGGGGAAGCCCAGAGTGCCGAATCGAGGAATGATTTCATCCACAAGATGAAAGTCATTCTCAAGGAATTGCGGGAAACAAGAATCGGGCTTGCTATAGTTGAACGAAAGACAATTTCGCGAAACCACTGGGCCATTCCCGGGATTGTTGAAGAATGCCGACAATTAGTGGCAATCTTTGCAAAGAGCATTCAGACTGCAGAATCCAGGAAGAGGTGATTTCTACATTCGACATTGGGTGTTCGCCCGCCCCTTCAATGCTCATAAGGGCCGGGGACATTCGATATTGTTTTTTGACATGGCTCAGAAAAAGAAATGTCCAATGATGAACACCGAATGCAGAACGTCGAAGTGGATGACGCATTTTTACATTCATCATTCGATGTTCGACATTCGATATTGTTTCTAAGATTACTCAGAAAAAGAAATGTCCAATGATGAACGCCGAATGTAAAATATCGAAATAGGAAGAATGAGTACTATCCTTGTCGTCGATGACGAAAAGAGCGTCCGCGACTCCATCAAGATGATCCTGGAGTACGAAGGACACGCCATTCAGTTCGCGGAGAACGGACAACAGGCGCTGACCAAGGTTCAGGCAGGGGATATCCACCTTGTGCTCCTCGATGTGAAAATGGCCGGGATGGACGGGCTGGAGGTTCTGCAGTCCATTCGGGACAAAAACGCGGAGTTGCCAGTCATAATGATCTCGGGTCATGGGACCATCGAGACTGCGGTCGAAGCGACAAAGCTCGGTGCGTTTGATTTTCTTCCGAAACCGCTCGACCGCGACAAACTCATCATCGCCATCCGCAATGCCCTCCAGCAGGCTCTGCTCACATCCGCGTACAGGAAACTGCAGGAAAGTGTTGAAGGGAAATGGCAGATCCTTGGCGAAAGTCAGAAGGTCAAAGAAATTCTCTCTCTCGTCGGCCGCGTCGCGCCGACGGATGCCCGCGTCATGATCACAGGCGAAAATGGAACGGGGAAGGAGCTGGTCGCGCGTGCAATTCACCGCCAGAGTAAACGGTCAGAGAAGATGTTCGTTGAGGTCAATTGCGCCGCTATCCCGGCAGAGCTGATTGAGTCAGAGCTTTTTGGGCATGAAAAAGGATCGTTTACAGGAGCAACGGCGTTGCGCATCGGAAAGTTCGAGCAGGCAAACGGCGGAAGCCTGTTTCTTGACGAGATCGGCGACATGAGCCTCAACGCACAAGCAAAGGTCCTGCGGGCTCTTGAAGAGGGAACGATCGAACGCGTCGGGGGAAATAAGTTGATCTCGGTAGACGTCAGGGTCATAGCGGCAACAAACAAGGATATCCACGCGGCCGTAAAAAACGCGTCATTTCGGGATGATCTCTATCATCGGTTGAAAGTTATTCCGATTCATGTTCCTCCTCTGCGCGAACGGCGCGAAGACATTCCGGGGCTCGTGCGTTCTTTCATCAAGGATGTGTGCAGCAAGAACGGAATGGCAGAAAAGACAATTACGGCAGACGCATTGCGAAAACTGGAAGCACGCGATTGGCCGGGGAATATACGGGAGCTTCGTAATGCCGTTGAGCGGATGGTCATTCTCTCTCCGGGGAGCGAAGTTGATCCGAATCTCCTCGATCCTTCGCCGGCCGGGGCTGGAGGGGAATTCGAGGATGTTCTGTCAAAGGGAGGGACATTTCAGCAATTCAAAGAACGCGCCGAGGCGGTGTTCATTAAACGGCAATTGGACATTCACCACTGGAATATTTCAAAGACGGCCGAGGCGCTGGACATTCAGCGGAGTCACTTGTACACGAAGATGAAACGGTATGGTTTGATGAAAGAAGGAGAAGGTGATGATGAATCAACGAAATGACGAATCAACGAGTCAACGAGTGCAGACCGAAAATACCGCTAATGCCAACCGCTAAAAACCGTGTGCCTCGATGCGCACCGTATGACAAAAGTCAAAATGAAATAAAAACGAAAAAAGAAAAGAGAAAACACTGCTCGTGGTGACGGTTTGGCCCGAAAAGCCTAAACTTCGAGGACTCAATTCCCCCGATCATATCTCGCGAGGATCATGTCTGCTTAAAAACCTGCCGATGGAAGAAATACTCCATACAGAATACCCTCTCTTTGATACTTTGAAGAAGCAACGAGGATTGATCCTAGCGTTAGTGTTCTCGTTGCCTATCGATTCGGTTTCTCAGGACTGGAAGTGGGTGCACCCGACACCACAGGGTAGTCGCTACAAAGGCCTTCAATTCGTCGATTCTACTAACGGATGGTCCTGGACAAATGCAGGGGTCATTCTCAGGACGACTGATGGCGGTACTAGTTGGAGCGATGCATCCATACAGGCTGGTCCACCGTACAACTATCTATTTGATGTGAAATTTATCGATGGAACAAATGGTTGGGCAGTGACATCAGGAGTTCCGCCGGTGATTACACGGACAACGAACGGGGGGGATAACTGGACATTCTTGAATATTCCTAGCCAGCTTAATAACGGCTATTATAACCTTACGACAGTTTTTTTCTGCAATCCAATGGTGGGGTTCGTCACGACAGACATGGGTAGGATATTCAAGACAGCAGACGGGGGGTCAACATGGACAAGCGGGTACTTTGATTTCCAGTTCAGAAGTATCAATATGATTTGCTTTGTGGACACTTCACGGGGATTTGCGATCGGTGAACGACCTTTGCTTCGATCTACTAACAGCGGGACGAGTTGGTTTGAGGACGGGAGAGTTCAGAATGGAGTCGCCATAAACTTTGTTGATTCCGTCCACGGGTGGATTTTGATGTCTCAGGACAGCATCGCTATTACAGAAGATGGAGGGGATTCATGGTCTCTGTTTTTCTGCGATGGTGCCGGTGATGGTCAAAATTCCATCGCGTTTTATGATACCCTAAAGGGATGGATTGCAAGTAACGATGGTATTTCGATTTCTTCAAATGGGGGGCGGAACTGGACGAGGATTCAGGGTACTGTGAGTTACAACTCGATTTATCCAGTTACTACATCACGCGCGTGGGCAACAGGGGGTAATTCACTATTTCTTCAAAATAGGATATACGAATCGACTGACGGCGGATTATCGTGGATTGAAAGATCAGGAAGAGTTACAGAGAGCGACCTTAGCGCTGTCGACTTTCTCGATAGTAGCCTTGGGTGGGCGATTGGTGGAACTACAATTCTTCGAACCACAAATAGTGGTGTGACCTGGGCGAAGCACTTTGAAGACACTGTCGTATTTTCAGACATAGCATTCTTCGACCGAGGCAATGCCTTAGCTTGTGCAGGTTCAAGGGTTTACAAAACAGTTGATTCGGGTCAGACTTGGACATCAATCTCCACTGGGTACTCAATACCTGTGAAGAGACTCCACTTTGTGAATAAAGAAATTGTCTGGAGCGTTGGCGGTGATTACATCATGAATGGAACGGCAGGTATCGCTTTGCGCAGTTCGAATGGAGGTGTGGGTTGGGAAGACAGAACGCCATCAAGCTCAGGAATTCTTGCTGACGTTTCCTTTATTGATTCACTCAACGGATGGGTTTCTCAAGGGGGAAACTCTTTTGAACAAGCGAAACTGTTCCGGACGACCGATGGCGGTGCCAGCTGGATAACTCAGATAGATACGGTAAGCGACAATCTTGGGACAATTCTCTTTCTGGATTCTTTGAATGGCTGGGTTGCAGCAAAAGATGGCATTCTTAGAACAACCGATGGTGGCGCGAGTTGGACAAGAAAGGGTCGACCAGTGACTGCAGGGCTTACTAATTTCACATTTACAAGCAATGTCGAGGGGTGGGCTATTTCAAATTTAGGTGAAATTAGCCACAGCACAAATGGCGGAGAAACCTGGCATCAACAGTTGAGTAGAACAGCATTGGGACTCTATGGTATTGATTCATTCGGCAATTCCCTTTGGACAGTAGGTTCCTTTGGGTCAATACTTCGGGCACACATACAGTTCACGAATGGAGTGCCCCCTGGAACGAACACCGTGCTTCCGGAAAGCATAAGATTGAAACCCATATACCCTAATCCCTTCAACGGATCTGCCACTCTGTCTTTTGAGCTAGGACAAAGTGAAGCTGATATCAAGATCAGAATTCTGAACATTCTAGGCCAGGTTATCAAAACCCTATTCGCCGGACAACTTGATAAAGGTAACGGTCAAATATTTTGGGATGGAAAGAATGCTAACGATCAAATTGTCTCAAGCGGAGTCTATTTTTTCGTTGTTCAAGCTGGTAGTACTTCAAAAGTAGCAAAGGTCTGCTTATTGAAGTAGCTTTCCACAATTATCATGGGGAGAGACTATTATGTATGAAAAAGTTCATACTCTTTGTCATCATTTTGATCTGTTGCTTATCAACAGAAAATCTTCCTTCTCAATCGAAAGTTCACTTTGAGGCAAGTCTTCATGGATTGGACGAGCAATCGATATCAACATCCCAACAAAGTCGAACTCTTCTGGAACACTTGTTTTTGATCTTTTACAGAATTATCCGAATCCTTTTAATCCGACAACGACGATCAGCTTGACAATTCCATCAGATGGGCATGTCAGATTACGCGTCTACGACATGCTTGGAAGAGTGGTGCAGCAACTGGTGGATGAAAACCGAGCAGCGGGAGCTCATCATGTGGTCTTTGAAGGATCACGGCTCCCATCTGCTGTCTACATCTATCGACTTGAATTCAACGGCACGTCCATCACTAAGAAGCTCATTCTGGCGAAGTAGTCTTCCGCAACCCCAGGCAAAACGCACGTCAATTCACCGGCGTGCGTTTTTCTTCAGAACAGCTCACCTCCGCGCCTTCGCTGCCTCAAACAAAACAAGCGCCCCCGCTACTGAGGCATTGAGCGACTCCACCTTTCCCCGCAACGGAATCCTGACAAGAAAATCACACTTCTCTTTGACCAGCTTTCTGATTCCCTTTCCCTCATTCCCAACGACGATTGCAATTGGCCCGCCGTAATCCGCCTCAAAATACAGTTTGTCCCCTGACGCATCTGCTCCAACAATCCACACGCCGTTCTCTTTCAAGAATTTGATCGTTTGTGCGATGTTGGTCACCCGGGCCGCGGGCAGATGGAGGGAGGCTCCTGCAGAAGTTTTTGCCACTGTTTCATTGATCGATGCACTGTGATGCTTCGGAATGATCACTCCATGGACTCCTGCACATTCGGCCGTGCGAATGAGAGCTCCAAGGTTGTGTGGATCTTCAATCTCGTCCAGAATCAATAAGTATGGTTTCTCGCCTCGTTGCCGTGCTATTTCCAGCAGGTCCTCAACTTCAACGTACGCCTTGACTGCCCCTATCGCAACGACGCCCTGTGCCGAGGATTCGTCAGCGATCTGCCGAAACTTTTCACGGTCCACTTCCGTGACCGGCACTCCGTTTCGCCTGGCTTCGCGACGGATATCATCCATCGCCTTGCCATGAGTCCCGTAGGCAATGACCACCTTCTCCAATGATTGACGTGCCCGCAAAGCCTCCAGAACGGGCTTTCGGCCGGTAATGGTCTCGCTCACGCCGACGGTTTCCTTTTCTTCCGGAAATGTTTCTCCTGTTTCTCAAGAGTCCAGCCAACAAGAAACACTGCGATGCCGCCCAGGAAGAAATACAGATCAGTCCACATATCCCCCATGATGCCGTACATGAAGCCAAAAAACACCGCCACGATCGCCAGGGCCTGCAGGAATTTCGCGACGTAATACACCGTCGGGGGAGGGGTAAGGGATGTCAGAAGATCCCGCAATTGTTGGTCGGTAATTTTCCCCGAAACGGATCTACCGTTCGAAGCCACGATGACCGGATAGGAATCTTTGTATTTGTCGTAGAGGGGATGTTCCGGCTCGAGAAGTGTCTCGCGAATGTCGATTCCGAATTCCGCATTGAGACGCGCCAACGCCTCCTTTGCTTTCTCACACAGCGAACAGTCTTTTTTCGAAAATACTTCGACGTGCGTCATCGCTTGGAGACCGGGACGGGGGTTTTTCGTGAAAGCATCCACCAACCGATAATTCCCACGACGACCAATCCCGCCGCAAGAAGCTGGTACTGCGTTAGGCCGGCGAAGATACGCGGATTAATACGAAGAAACTCAATCAGAAAGCGCTCGATGCCGGCAAGCACGAGGTACAGCATGAACATTCCGCCGGTTGTAGTAATGCGCGTGCGGTAATTCCACAATACTGCGAAGAACATAGCACAAAGAAGTAATTCGTAAACCGGAGTCGGGTGGCACAGCGTGTTATCCGGAACGACACCACCTGCAAACTGACCTGTAATCTCGGGAAAATTTCTGAAGGCCTCCGAAGGAGGCATGGTCCCACCAGAGTAATCGGTTCCCCAGGGGAGGCTGGTGGGAAATCCGTAGTCACCGTCCCCCGCGAAATGGCAACCAAGGCGTGCGACGCCGTAGCCGAGCATCAGGGCCGGAACGGTAGCATCGGCCACCAGGAGAAAACTCAACTTCTTTCTATTTGCATACCACCAGATACACGCCGTGGCCAGCAGGAACCCCCCAAAATAGGACAACCCGCCGGGCGAGAACATCAGGCCCGGGTCGGCGAGAAAATGTTTCCAGTGTTCCAGGACATACAGCAACTTTGCGCCAACAACTCCCGAAATCAGGGCGATGAGAGTGATATTTCCAGACAGCTCTTTCGGAAGCTTCCTCCGTTTGTATTCAACAGACATGATCATGCTGGCTGTGACAAACCCAAGAGCGAGCATGAGTCCGTAGCTGTAGAGCGTGATGGGGCCGATTTCAAAGAGAACTGGGCACATGGTTGTTTATTCCGGAAGTCTCACAGGTTGAGGGGAAAAGAGAATGAAAGGACGAGATGGAGCTTCGACAACATCGATAGAAGAAGTGCGCAAAGTCAGCTTATAGACGTTTTCATCCCCATCGGGCGACTGAATGATGATCGTGATTGTCCCTGGTGAATATTCATACACGCGAAACGCGCGAGCCGGACCGACTCCCGGCATGACCGACATCGGCGTATGGAGTCCGAGTATCTTCACGGTGACGGTATTGCCGATTTGTCGATCAGAGACAAGTATTTCATAGTGGAAATTCACAAACTCCTTCGTGGTCTCAATGACCACGGCCACTGCGGGTTTCGTGTGCCGCTCTTTCGGCACGGGGAACACTCGCAGGCGATATTCGGCCTCCGGGAGTTTTCTCTTGCGGGCCAATGTGCTACTTCAGGGATTGTTCGAGGGCGTCGAGGGAAACAGTCACTTCTTCACCTGATTGCATATTCTTCAGCTTTGCGGATCCGGATTTCAGTTCTTGCTCCCCGACAACAATGACGAATTGGGCCTGTTGCCTGTTTGCCTCGCGCAGTTGTGCTTTCAGGCTTCTTGCTGAATAATCTGTTTCTGCTGGGATTCCCTGTTTTCGTAGTTTGCAGGTCCTGACGAAAGCCCAGGATCGCGATGGGGCATCGAGGCCAACCAGGAAGATGCGGGGTCGGGATAAAGGAAGCAAATCGCCGCCCTTTTTCTCCAATGCCATCATGAGCCGTTCGATTCCAGCCGCGAATCCGGTACCGGGAGTCGGTTTTCCGCCCAGTTCCTTGACCAGAAGATCATACCGACCGCCGCCAGCGAGGGCATCCTGCGACCCAAGGTCCGAACTCGTTATCTCGAATGCGGTCTTTGTGTAGTAATCCAATCCGCGGACAAGCCTTCCGTCGATGGTGAATTGAATGTTCAAGGATTGGAGAAACTGCTGCACATCAGCAAAATGGCCGGCGCATTCGGCACAGAGGTGATCCTTCATCAGGGGGAGAGCATTGGTGAGTGCTCTGTCGCTTTCATCTTTAGAGTCGAGAACGCGAAGTGGATTATGATCTATGCGCGATTGACTTTCGGGAGAAAGCCGGTCTTTCAACTTGAGCAATTCCCGCCTAAGCAGTTCTTTGTACTGTGGTCTGCATTGTTCGCATCCCACGCTGTTGATGACGAGACGGCTGTTGGTGATTCCCAGTTCCTCATAAATTTGCAGGGCAATGAGCATCATTTCAACGTCAAGTTCCGGGGCGGCCGAGCCAAGGGCTTCCGCACCGAACTGATGAAACTGCCGCAGCCTGCCTGCCTGGGGCCGTTCCTGCCGGAACATGGGTCCGATGTAATAAAGCTTCGTCAGAGAGCCCTGTTCACCGAGGTTATTTTGGATATAGGCACGCAACGTGGCAGCAGTTCCCTCAGGACGCAGGGTCACGCTTTCATCGCTGCGGTCGGCAAACGAGTACATTTCCTTGCTCACGATGTCCGTCAATTCCCCGATACTGCGGGCAAACAACGCAGTGGGTTCAAGAACCGGTGTACGAATTTCGCGGTAGTTGAAGTTCCTCAGCACACGATGGATAGCCTCTTCAACATATTGCCACCGTGCCGTTTCATCCGGAAGGATGTCCCGGGTTCCTTTGAGTGATCGGAATTTCACGATTGGCGACCGGCGATGGGTGGAACGACGAACGAACGAGGGAGCGGATTATGCTTCAAAATATGTCGCCTCTTCCTGTTTGAAGATTTCGAGCACATCGGAGGGAGATTGGGCGCTGAGCAGTTTCTTGCGGAAGTCCTCTTTATTCATCAGGCGGGAAATTCTGCTGAGCAGTTTGATGTGAGGCCCGACCATGCTCTCGCGGCCTATGAGCAGGAAGACAATCCGCACAGGCTGTTCGTCGAGAGATTTGTAGTCGATCGGCTGGGCGGTGATGGCGAAAGCACCCACGATATCAGTGACGGCGTCCGTTTTTCCGTGGGGAATGGCGAAGCCCGAGCCCACACCCGTCGACATGATCTTCTCCCTCTCGAAAATCGCCTCCCGGAGTTTCTCCTTGTCCAGAACCCTCTCGGACGATGCGGCCACGTCAATCACGGCATTCAGGATCTCGTCTTTTGTTGTCCCGGGCAGGTTCGTCCGAACGAACTGTTCAGTAAGGATGTCAGTTATTCTCATGAATGCTCCGATATTCTTGGCGTGGGACTAGTCCTCGGCAATCCATTGGGCGATTTTTGCCTCATACTCAGCCGAAAGTTCCCGAGCGAGGGATAGGTCCTCGGATTCTGTATTGATATGAAACAGGGGTCTCGAACGGTCCGGATTTAAGAATACGGACGTATGCCGGGATTTGTTTCTTGGGAAGAGCTTGATCCCTTCGACCAATTGGCGCGGAACGGCCTCCGAATCCTTCATGAGGCGTCGCATGACCCGGCCCTTGACGTGCCACGAACAAGGAATATTTTTTTTGACAAAATGCAAGCGGGGAGTCTCTTCCTCAACATCCCCGAGGCGCTTCCCGGTGACCGCCATAAACTCAAGGATCTTGACAACTGAGTACATCCCGTCCGATGCAAACAAAAATTCCTTGAAAATAAATCCGCCCTTCGTGCCCGCGACAAAGTGGATGTCCCGTTCTATTGCGGCATCCATAAGTGCCAGGTGATTGTCTCTGGTTCGCACGACCTTGACATCGAACTCTTCGGCCAGCATGTCAATCTCGTTCGACGCGGAAATCGGGACGGCAATGGTCTTGAGTGCCGGCTCCGCAAGGAATGCCAACCGTGCCACGAGTGTGACAAGCCGGTCGCTATCAATCGGCCTTCCGGATTCGTCGATACAGAAGATCTTCTCTGCCCCGGCATCCAGCATGATTCCGATGTCATAGTGGAGGGAGGTTACCACAAACGAGAGCTCCCGAAGGGATTGCTCGAATTCATCCTTGCTTCGGGTGAGTTTCCGGCTGTCAAGGTACGCATTCAGGGAGACCACCTGGATGTTCAGGTTGCCAAGGATATTGGGAAAGATCGTTGATGCAATCCCGTTTGAATAATCGATCACGAGCTTGAGGTCGGCGGCGCGTATCTTCTCAGTCTTAATGGTTGCCAGGAATCGTTCCATGTAGCTCTCAGTCGTTCGTTCTGGAAACCTCAGGCTCCCCACAGTGTCGTAGGATGTGCGCGGAACATCCTCCCCAAAAAAGAGCCGTTCGACGGATTTTGTTTTTCCGGTGGGAATATCTTTGCCGTCTTTGTCGAAGAAGATGATGTCAGTAAAGTTTCGGTCAAACGGTGATTTGCGGACGTGATATCCGCCCCGTTCCTTGCCCGATTTCAACTCATGCCGGACAATGGGGATCGATGTTGCGCGAAGGTCGCTGCAATGCACTCCCGCGGACATCAGTCCGCACATGATGGCCCTGTTGATCATGCGCGAGACGTTGTCTGAATCACGGCTTGCCACGACACTGGAGCCGGCTCCCACAAAAGCGCCAAAGGCCGCTCCGAGCTTTGCCGCGAATTCAGGATTCATCTCGATATTCGAGATCCCGGTGACCGTTGAGTTGCGAAAGAGTTCCCGGAGCCATTGGTCTTCCCACACGAGACTCCGTGTAACGGTTGCGCCCTCTTCAACGACTTTTTCCGGCCAGAGCTTAATATTAGCAAAGAGGGTGGTCCGCTTGCCAATAACACACTGATCGCCGACGAACACATTTTCGGCGAGGACCGCCCCGTCGCCGATGATGCACTTGGATCCAATGACATCAGAGGAGAGTTCTGCTTTCGAGCCAATCTGTGTTCCGTGCCAGATGACAGAATTCGTTATCAGCGCGCCCGGCAGGATCTCGCAATCGTTTCCGATAACTGAATTTGCGATGACCGCTTCTGGATGGATTCTCGAATTCTTACCGATGACGACTGTGCCGATCAAGTGCTCGTTTCCTGTTTCAATCCGGCTTCCCTCCCCAACATAGACAGAACCCCGTTTCCGCCCATCGAGCCGGATCTTGACGACTCCATGCAAAACGTCGGAGTGGACGTCCTGGTACTCGTGCAGATTTCCAATGTCCCTCCAATAGCCGTCGACAACGGTACCGTAAAGGGGCATGTCCGACTCGAGCATGAGCGGAAAGAGATTCTTGCTGAAATCGAATTCTTCGCCGGGAGGAACGAGGTCGAGTACCTCAGGTTCGAGGATATAGATACCGGTATTGACCGTATCGCTGAAAACCTCACCCCAGGAGGGTTTTTCGAGGAACCGTGTGATGCGGCCATCGTCCCGTGTCAATACCACCCCGAACTGGAGCGGATTGGCGACCCGCGTGAGGAGGAGCGTTGCTTTTGCTTTTTTTGATTCGTGAATGCGGATGGCTGATGTGAGATCAAAATCGGTAAGGATGTCTCCGCTGATCACCAGAAATCTCTCGGTGAGAAAATCCCTGGCATTGCGAACACTGCCTGCGGTCCCAAGGTCGGCCTCAGCCTTGCGATATTGCAGACGTACCCCCAAGGGGGTTCCGTCGCCAAAATACGAAGAAATCGTCTCGGGTTCGTAATAGAGGGTGGCAATGAGGTCCGTAATGCCGTGAGTCTTCAGAAGGGAGACGATATGCTCCATCATCGGACGGTTGGCCAAGGGGACCATCGGTTTCGGAATGTTGCACGTGAGCGGTCGAAGACGTGTTCCGAA
>JBBDYD010000101.1:0-29206 GCA_040901865.1 Bacteroidota bacterium
AATCCATGCGTGCGGCACGCCAAAGTGACGTTGGGATATGCGTAGAACGCTCCGGAGGGTTTGTGGCACTTGAACCCCTCGATGGCATTGAGCCCGTTGACGACGAGGTCGCGGTTCGTTCGAAACTCGGCCACCATATGGTCAACGGATTCCTGACTTCCGGTGATAGCCGCAAGAGCGGCATGCTGCGTAAAGGTTGCTGTGCAAGAATTCGAGTTGGTCATCAGCCGGGTCATGTGAACAGCAAGATCTTTCGGCATGACACCGTACCCCACACGCCACCCCGTCATCGCATATGTTTTGGAATGTCCATCCAGAATGATCGTGCGCTCTTTCATTCCGGGAAACTGGCTGATACTCTCAGCTTTTCCTTCATACAGAATCCGCGAATAGATTTCGTCAGAAAGTACCCAGAAGTCGTGCTTGAGCGCGAGCTCGGCGATCTCATGGAGGTCTTGTTTCGGAATGACTCCGCCGGTCGGATTGTGCGGCGAGTTGACAATAACCATGCGGGTCCGGTCTGATATTTTTGACCGTAATTCTTCGATGTCGAAGCTGAAGTTCTTTTCTTCCCGGAGCCGAAGCGGAACCGGCTTCCCTCCCACGAAATTAATCATCGACTCGTAGATCGGGTACCCGGGGAGCGGATACACCACCTCATCTCCTTCATCGATGCAAGCCAGGATGCTGTAGAAAATGATCGGCTTCCCCCCGGGGACGATGACAACTTCGGCGGGATCGACGGGAATTCCGCGTGTTGCGGAAACGTACTCGGCAACGGCGCGCCGGAGTTCAATGATTCCCTGAGACGGACTGTAATGCGTCAGGTTTTCATCGAGTGCCTTCTTGGCGGCGTCTTTGATTGACTCCGACGTTGCACAGGCGGGTTCTCCGATGGAGAGAGCAATGATGTCCTTTCCTTGGGCCCTGAGTTGATTGACTTCGGCGAGGACTTCAAACGCCGTTTCCGTTCCTAAGCGACTAAGCCTCTTCGCGATTTTCATCCTGGGCTCCATTTGGACGTCTGGTGAAGGGTAAGAGGTGAACTGTGAGTGGCTGTTGCCCATGATCCATAACTTCTTCCATTTCACTTTTCACCCTTCGGCTTCGCTCAGGGTGATTATTTGAACAACCGAGCTGATGGTGAGCCTGCCGAACCATCACATTTCACCGGTTCAATATCTAAGTTCTACCGATCGTTTCTTGAGATTTATCAGCTCCACAGCCTTGTGTGCAATATGTTCAGCCGTAACTTCAAACTCCTTCACCAATTCCCACGGCGCACCCGATTCCCCGAACCTGTCCTTTACTCCGATGGACCCGGTGATGATCGGAATCTGGTACAGCGATGGTGATTCGGTGAGGATCCTCGATAGCCGATCGGCAAGCCCGCCGACCTGATGCTCCTCGGCAGTTACAATAACGCCCGTCGCCATGGCGGCCTTCACAACGGCATCCGCGTCGAGCGGTTTCAGCGTATGCATGTTGAGCACGACGGATTTGATGCCGAAGTCCTTGTTGAGAAGAAACGCCGCTCTCATTGCTTCCGGCACCATCGGCCCACAGGCCACGATGGCCAGCTGCTCGTCATCATATTCATACTTCGATGCAAGCACGGTCTCAAAGGCGTCAATGAATCTCGGCTGTTCGGCAATGAACCGGATCGCATTCGCTTTTCCGAAAACAAACGGGGTCTCCGCGGTAGTGACAATCGGTGTGGCTTCGCGGGCAAACCGGATGTACTTCGGGCCCTGAATACCGAACAGGAGATGCTCGGTAGCCTTGTGTGTTTCCACAGCATCACACGGAACAGCAACATTCATATTCGGGAGGCCGCAGATCTGGAACAGGTCTTCCAGGGCCTGATGAGTGGCGCCATCGGGGCCGACGGATACTCCTCCGTGCGCACCCGCGATGAGTACATTCAGTTCTCCGTAGCACACGGTCGTGCGAATCTGGTCAAGGCAGCGGCCTGAGGCGAATGTGCCGTAGGTGCCGAGGACCGGGATCTTGTCTTCGCGAGCCAGCCCGGCTGCGACACACACAGCGCTCTGCTCCGCAATTCCCACACTCAGCCAGCGTTCTTTCCGCTCCGGGTGCTTTGCGTAGAAGTCGCTGATGGTGATCGATCCGGAAATATCCAGGCCCAGGCAGACAACGCGTTCGTCGCCGCCGCGTTCCTGCAGGGCCATACCAAAACCCTTACGTGTCGGCTGCATTTCCACCCGCATCATCTCGTCGCAGTTCCACCAGTAGTCCCGGCTGAAGCGCGGCATCTTGGCGGCAAGTTGTTGCTCGGCTTTCTGCTGAAACTTTCGTGCATGGTCAAGCATCTCCGCCGCAGGGAGATGTTCCAGGCCCAACTGACGGAGTCCTTTTGCCATCTCGTCGAGGGACGGCGTCTTCCCATGCCATCCGGCCACGTTCTCCATGAAGTCCACTCCCTTTCCCTTCACCGTGTCAGCGAGAATCACCGTCGGTTTTCCTCGCACAGATCGCGCTTCCTCGAATGCGGAAACAATCTGATGCATGTTATGTCCGTCGATTTCGATCACGTGCCAGCCAAACGACAGGTACTTGGATCGTAAAGGTTCAACATTCATCACGTCCTTCACCCATCCGTCGATTTGAAGGCGGTTTCGATCGACGACCGCGATAAGATTGTCCAGGTTATAGTGGCCGGCTTCCATCACGGCTTCCCAGATTTGTCCCTCTTGTTGTTCTCCGTCGCCCATGATGCAGAAGACTTTTGAGTCTGTGTTCTTGTCGAGGCGCAGGCCAAGAGCGAATCCGACAGCAATGCTGAGGCCCTGTCCGAGGGATCCCGTTGACACTTCCACTCCGGGGAGTTTCAGCCAGTGCGGATGGCCCTGAAACGGACTCCCGAGTTTGCGCAAGGTTACCACGTCCTTGATGTCGTAGAACCCGGCCATTCCGAGACCGAGGTAGAGACTTGGGGCCTTGTGACCCGCGGACCACACGATGCGGTCCCGGCCTTTCCAATGCGGCTTTGAGGGATCGAGGCGCGCCGCATGGAGGTACAACGCCGCTGTTATGTCCATGATTGAGAGAGTACCCCCGGCATGGCCCGAACCCGCAGCAGCAAGACAAATCAGGTCGTAGCCACGGAGGATGTTGCCAGCTTCGGTGAGGTCAGAAACTGTGTAGGTTTTTCTGACGACTCCCGTTTGGGAATCAAAAAGTGGCATAGCGGCCTCCTGGTCAGCAGAGTGGTTTTTCCTTGAAGGCGGCAATTTGTGTACCAGTGAAACCGGTTGTCGAGATGGGCGGAAAGCGCAGAATTTCAGTATGTATTCTTAGAAATGGGGGGGATGGGATTCCTACGGGTGGGAATTGATGGGGACAAGGAAAATGGAAGATGGGAGATGGAAGATGGAAAATGGGGCTCTATTGTCTGAACCTGGATTTATGGGATTTAAGGATTGATGGGAGGAAGCTATGGTTATCCAATCCGAACAATCCCTTTTTGATCCGACGAATCCAAGTTCAGACAATTGGGCGGAAATAATCTACAATCCTATTTCTTCTCTTCCGTCTGGTTCGCCAGATAATTTGCCAGTCCCATCTGCTCAATCTGCGAGCGCTGGACTTCGGCCCAATCGACGTGGCCCTCTTCCATCTTCAGAATCTTTGTCAGCAGATCTGAAGTGGATTGGTCCTCGACATCGTGGGCGAGGTGGATTGCCTTGTTGTAGGAGCGGATGGCCTCTTGTTCGGCCTCCTGATCACTCGTTACCATCTCCAGCACAGAGCTTCCGATCTTCATGGGGCGCAGTTTGTTGACAACCGGTATCCCTTCGAGAAACAGTATTCGCTGAATGAGCCACTCGGCATGGTGCATTTCATCGATGGCTTGCTTCTCGATTGTTGTGTGCAGTTTCTCGTAACCCCAATTCGAACACATTTCAGAATGGACCATGTACTGACTGATGGCCGTGAGTTCATCGGCTAGCAGTTCGTTCAAAACCGCGATGAGTTTATCATTTCCTTTCATGAGTCGTCTCCTTGTCGTCGTTGTTTTCTTTCGTGGAAATTTCCACCATACCATCCTTATTCTTCATCTTCTCAAGCTCGAGCGGGTGCTCCTCGGCCATTTCCGTTTCGGTGAGGTTTCCGGTGAGCCATGCCATGTTCATCGGATATGTATCGGGATTGAACATCACGTAATAAAAGTGCCATACGATGATCGAGAGAGTAGCCAGCCAGGCCTCGTAGAAGTGAATGGTCCGCGCAATGTCCCAGCCCAGTTTCGTGAACAGTCCCATGAAGGTGTTGTCAAACCACATGACGACGCCGGTGGCGGCCATAATGATCGTTCCCCACACCAAGGCCCAGTATTCACTTTTCTCGATGTAGGTGAATCTTCCGAATTTCGGCTTGATTTTTGAGAACCCGAAGTTGTATTTCAGGACCGCCTTTGCATCTGTGAGGTCCTGCAATCGCGGCATCAAATCCCACAGCAATTCCCGTCCGCGTTGCGTGAGGGCCAGATACCAAAGATGATACAAGCTCGCCGCAACCATGACCACCGCAGCAATACGGTGGACCAGACCGCGCAAGTCAAAAACGCTGTCGCTCAGGTTACGGATGGACACAACCCACCAGGCATCGGGATAGCGGAGCATGAATCCCGTAATGACCAGGAGAATAAAGCTCACAAGCAGGCTTCCATGCTGCAGGCGCTCACCGAGCGTCATACGAACGTACAACCCGCGCCCCATAGGCTCTTCGACAACTTCTCCCCTCCGGATGCGCATTTTTCTTCGCGCTTTTTTGATGAAATCGGCCGTGTTGTGCACAGCCATTCCACCTACCACGCTGATAATCAGAATGATGTATCCCGTTTCAATCCAGTAAAGAAGCGGCTCTTCTTCGCGGCCCGAGGTCACATGGACTTTGCCCATGGCGAAACGTTCGTTTGCTCCGGGATGACAGCCTCCGCATGTTGCTGCTAAATTGTCCTTATGCACAGATGATGCCGGGTTGCTTGAAGGCAGAATGGTGTGTGCGCCGTGACAGCTTGCGCAGTTTGCCGCCTCCACGGAACCGGCCCGGCTCGCAAGTCCATGATAACTGTCGGAAAACGTCTGGAACCGGTCTGCATTGATCCCATATTTTTCCGTGAGAGCCACCGAACTGTGACAGGGGGAACAAACCTGACCGGAGATGTTCAATGGAGCAACAGGGGATTTCGGATTGGACGCCGAGAGGATATTGTGCTCGCCGTGACAATCCGTGCACACAGGCGCATCCTTGGCGCCCCTTGCAACGGCCAGGCCGTGAATGCTTGAGGCGAAATCATGTGCGACGTCTGCATGACAGGTCCCGCATGTCTGCGGAATATTCTGCCTGTGAATCCTGGCTGTCGGTTCCGTCCCTTTGTTGACATCATGAGCGCCGTGGCAATCTACGCAATTGGCGGCGGCTCCGTTTCCCTTCAGCAACGCCGACCCGTGAACGCTGTGTTCGTAGGCGGCGATGAATCCCGCCGAGGGTGACGTGATCGCCCGAATCCGGGGATCGTCCAGGTGACAGGAAAGGCACATTTTCTCCTGGGCAACCTTCCTCTCCTGAGGAGTCTGGCCGCGCAGGTTCGTAATATCGTTCTTGTGGCACGTCAAGCAAGTTGGGGCTCCCAAAACTCCACGCTCCAAAGCCATCGCGTGCGCCGAGTGCAAAAACGTTCTGCTCACAGACGCGTGACACGTGCCGCACGACTCGTTGATCTTTGATGTATGAAATTTCGACCCGGCAATATCAGGAGAAACAACGTCATGGGTGCCGTGGCATGTTTTGCAGGACACATCTGCAGATCCGTTTTTTCCGGTGGCACGGACCATTTGTGGATGGAAAGAGTGCTTCCTTCCAGCATCGATGTGGCACGTCAGGCAGTTGACAGGGGTAATGGTCTCTTTATGTGGAATATTCTCAGGATCAAAGCCTGCATGGCATGCGACGCAAGCCAATTTAGCGTGTGGGGACTTCGTAAGAACGGATTCTTCGACGTGGATCGAGCGTTCTTTTCCGTTCTTCTCCATGGTCATGCCGGGGTCACTGTGGCATGCGAGACAGTCCTCCTTTGTTTGAGCCGAAACGGGTAAAGGGGCAAAAAAGAGGACTAGAACGGCAAAAGAGCAGGGGAGGAGTGGAAAGGTCAATCGGGTCATCGTTATCCTGGTGCTAATCCTGGGAAATCCTCAATTCAAGGGAAGGCCGGCCAAAGGTCAGCCCAGTAGTGATAATAACTCTCCATCAAGGCACATTCAACCTCTATGCCGTTGAAAATGTGAACTCCCATCCCTTTGAGAATCGATTTTGGCGTTTTTAGATGGGTTTTGGAATGAGCGGAATACGCGGGTTTCCTGAAAGTTGGAATGAGATCGGGCGGCAAGAGCAAAATGTGAAACAGAAAAAGGCAAGGAACAAACGTCAATGAAAAGCAAAAGGCAAACTGAAAGGGGTATTTTCGTTTTTCCTTCTTTCAGTTTTTTTCCTTTTGGCCTTTGTCTTTTTCCGTTTACAAATTCCCCATTACGCTTCCGCCGTTTGTGCGGCTGCTTGTGTGAGGAACTGAGTACCGAACGACTTGATCACGAGAACAGGGCAAGGAGCCAATCGCACAACTTTCTCCGTGACGCTGCCCAGAAGAAAGTGCTCCATGCCCGTGAGGCCGTGGCTCGCCATGACGATAAGCTGAATGTCATTACGTTTTGCAAATGAAACAATGTCAACTGCAGAGCGCCCTTCTTTCACATGAAATTCGAGCGGAACATCGGGGCCCCCGGCTTTGTCGGCAAGCTTCTGCATTTCCTTGACCGATGAAGCCTCTATCTCGGGATACCAGCTCGAGAGGGAAGTCTGGCCTGTCACATAGAATGAGGGGTGGATAACTTCTTCTATAACATGAAGCGCACGGATGGTGGCTCCAACGTCCGCTGCAATCCACCGTGCGGCCGTCAGGGCCTGGCTGGAGAAGTCTGAGAAATCAAGAGGCACGAGAATTTGCTTAATCGGGGCCAATGGTGTTGTGGATTCGCGGATGGTCAGCACCGGGCAGGAAGACGTCCGGACAATTTCCTCGGCGACACTTCCCATCATTAAATGGTTGAGACCCCTCCGACCGTGAGTGCCCATCACGATGAAGTCAATTTCGTGTTCCCGGGCATAGGTGAGGATCGCTGGTCCCGGTGCAATTCCCCGCACAGTTGCCGTCGTAATAGCGATTGTTTCAAACCGGCGTGGCTGATCGGGGTTGGCTTTCTCCGGCATTAGTGCATCGATCTGCTGCTGAATGCGGGCCAGGTCGGGAAGATGATGCTCCGCATTCCAGGGATCGTAGTCGAGGGGAAGGAGCGCGTGGACTATATGAAGTTCTGCGTGATAGAGTTCCGCAAGCCAGAGAGCTCTGAGCAAAGCGTCGTCGGAACAGCGTGAATAGTCGGTTGGAAAGAGTATGCGCTTTATCGGGATCATGGTACCCTCCTCATGACGTCAACGGGGTGTGATCAAGTCACGATGCTGCACGGATCCGGAAGATCACCGGCACAGAGACTTTCACTTTCACCGGCGTCCCGCGCTGCCTTCCGGGTGTGAATCGGATTTTCTGAACAGCGCTCAATGCGGCTTCATCGCAGCCTCCGCCGATGCCTTTCAGCAACTGCGTTTTTGTCACCTCGCCCTTTTCGTTTACGAATGCCAGTACAAAAACACGACCCTGGACCTGAGCCCGGAGGGCGATTTCCGGATACACCAGGACGCGCGCCAGCGCTTGTGTCCCGCCGATGATCTGGGGCATGTCTTCCACGGCAACAAAATACTGCTCATCTTCATCGCCGGAGGATTGTGGAGGTGGTGGTGCGACTTCCTGTGTAATATCGAGCTCCGAACTCGTCAGCTCGACATCTTCGAGGATTTCGTCGCTGGGGGCCTCGATGGGAATAGCCGGCCGCGGCGGTGGCGGAGCCTTTGCT
This sequence comes from Bacteroidota bacterium, assembly GCA_040901865.1. Taxonomy (GTDB): domain Bacteria; phylum Bacteroidota; class Ignavibacteria; order UBA10030; family UBA10030; genus JBBDYD01. Next base: position 7,992 of record JBBDYD010000101.1, read on the forward strand.
ATCTGGCGCGTATGCTCCACCTCTTCTATCGTCACGATTTCCTGCCCCCGTGAGAAGATCTTCTGTGCCGGCTTCACGTCGGGAAAGAACAGGAAAACTAGGATGATGATCGAGAGCGATGCGCTCAGGGAACCTTCAAACACTGTCTGGGACGAAGCTCCGAGCCGTTTCCGCTCGTCCTGGCTGGTCTTTGGGGCGACCCCCTCCGGTTTTCTCATTCGGCTCAAAAAACCATATCGTGTATGCTCGAGAATCATGGACTACCTCGATCCTTCCGCTGCCTGACAGTGTCTGCACAGGGTGCGTGACGGGGTCTTTTCCAGCAGGGATGCTTCGATGCGGTGTCCGCACTGTGCGCACAAACCGAGTTGGCCGCGGGTGTACCGTTCAAGCATCAAATGCATTTCGGCCATCTTGGGTGCGGTGCTCATGCGGAGAACGCCGGTCTGATAAATCACGCGCAGAACCTGGTCATCCGTGGGATGGAGTGATCGGAAGACATTCCGGACCACCAGATCCTGAATGACCTCCTGAATGGTTTGACGGCCGTACAGCTGGTACATTACATCGATTTCCCGTATCAGGGCTTTCGCTATTCTCTGACTCTTATGAGATGTCATTATTGATGTCCTCCACGAAGAGATGCTTCAGAGTTCCGCGCTTCGGTTCAGTTCCCCTTTATGAACCGCCATTAAGACAGAGATCAACTCAGCAACAAGATCAGTGTTGATGGGTTTGTAAAGAACAATATCCGAGACACTGCGGATTGCCTGTTCGATCTCCGGTTTGCTGGTTCGAAAGACGTGAAACAGGATCACCGGGTTACGTTCCTTTCGGCGTCTGAGGACCTCAATGGTTTTCAGGATGTCGGCCGGGAACACGTAGAGGTCTACAAGCATGATCGGCGGATTTACGCGGTTGGCATGCTCTTCAAGTTTCGAGAGGTCCGTTTCCGTCTCGACGGCATAGTTCTCTTCGAGGAGCATGGTGAGGCTCTTTGCCACGTCCGGATCCGGACTGAACACCAGCAGGGGATGGACCGCCGGGTTCTCCGCAGGTCTTGCAGCACTTTCTGCTTTATGTGTTGGGACGTAAGGAATCATAAATAGCTCTGTCTATATCAGTTCAAGTTGCGTGCCATTCCAGTCCTGTTCTGTGGAAGTCAAAAAGGGCGTTGAAAAAACGTTCAGACGCGGGTTTTGGGAAGAAAAGATGCAAAATGAAGAACGGGATTCCCAGAACTTGGAAAGGAGAATCCCGGCGCAGGTGTCCAGAAATACAACAGACAGAGGTTGGAGGTCGGAAGTCAGAGGTCAGAAGTCAGAGGTCAGAGGTCAGAAGTCAGGGGGGATATTCGCTTGTGTGCGCTCTTATTCCTTTGATAACGGAATCGAAAGCTCTTCGAACTTGCGGTAGAGGGATGAGAGACTGATGCCGAGTGCCCTGGCGGTCTCCTCCTTGTTATGATGATGGTTGGTCAGCGTCTGCTGAATAAACTGCCTCTCGAAATGGCGGAGGCCATCCTTGAGGGATTCTCCGCTATTGGAGATGAGTGTTTGCCCGCCCGGATCAGGGGAACGGAAGTACTCCGGCAGATGTCCGATCTGAATGAAATCACTGTCGCAGAAAATGATTGAGCGCTCGATGACATTCTCCAGCTCCCGCACCTCCCCCTTCCACCGGTAATTTACGAGCGTGGTCATTGCTTCGTTGCTGAACGCTTTGACCGGTTTGTTCATTTGCCTCCTATACACATCCAGGAAGTGATTCGCCAGGAGGGGAATATCGGACGGACGTTCCGTAAGAGAGGGGAGATGAATTTCGACAACATTCAGGCGGTAGAACAGGTCCTCCCGGAATTTTCCCTTTTCGACTTCCACTCGGAGGTCCTTGTTGGTGGCCGCGATGATGCGGACATCGATGGTCATCGAATCAGTTCTTCCCACCGGAGTTACTTCCTTCTGTTCAATCACGCGGAGCAGTTTCACCTGAAGGTGCGATGGGATTTCGCCCACTTCGTCCAGAAAGATGGTGCCGCCGTCAGCGACCTTAAACAGGCCGTCTTTGTCCGATGTGGCGCCCGTAAAGGATCCTTTTTTATGGCCGAACAATTCGCTTTCGAAAAGGGTATCGACGATCGCCCCGCAATTGACAGCGACAAATCTCCGCTGTTTCCGCGATCCGTTGTAGTGAATGGCTCGCGCGACAAGTTCCTTTCCCGTTCCGCTTTTTCCCGTAATCAAAACAGTCCCCTCGCTCTGAGAGACCCGTTTGATGGTCTCAAAGACATGTTTCATGCTCGGACTCTGACCGATGATCTTGTCAAAATCGTACGTGCGGCTGAGTTCCTGCCGCAGGAGAATGTTTTCCGAGGCCAACTCACGATGTTCCACCAGTTTTCGCAGGCGGTGCAGGAGGTCGTCGAACTCCACCGGTTTCAGAATATAATCGTACGCTCCTTTGCGCAGGGCCTGGATCGCAGTTTCAATCGAAGCGAAGGCCGTGATGATCATGACGAAGGTGCGCGGGGACAGCTGGGTAATGCGTTCCAGGAGCTCGATGCCCCGCAGTTCCGGCATTTCGATGTCCGTGATGACAATGTCAAAGGGCTTGCGCTCGTGTTTCCGCAATGCCTCCATGCCGTTGGCGGCCTCTTCAACTTCATATCCCTCTTTCCTGAGCACAAAACTCAGTGATTCGCGGATTATCTGTTCATCATCGGCAATGAGTATTCGCACGGCCATTTATTCACCTCGTTGGGGAAATGTCACTGTGAAGGTACTGCCTCTTCCGGGAGAACTCTCAACGAGAATATCTCCGCCAAAATTTTTTACGATCCCATAACTTACCCACAAACCCAGCCCCGTCCCTTTCCCTACTTCCTTCGTTGAGTAGAACGGCTCGAAGATCTTTTCGATCTCAGCCGGTTCAATGCCTTTGCCAGTGTCGTTGATGACCACCAGAACGTCCTGGCCGATGGTCGTCGTGGAGAGTGCGATAGTGCCGGGGGTGTCGTCGAGGGCATCGACGGCATTCATAAGAATATTGATGAACACCTGTACGAGCTGATCCGGCACGACGTCAAGCTTCGGATTCGCCGGCGCCAAGTTGACGTCGAAGTGTATGTGCTTTACTTTTTTTCCGTACTGGACAATATTGAGGGCGTCTCTCAATACTTCGTTGATCTCCGTCGGTTTCACCACATAACTGGAGGGCCGGGAGAAGTCCACAAGGTCCCTGATGATCCTGGTGATGCGATTGATCTGGTTCTTGATCAGTTCCAGCTTCTCTTTGGCAAATTCATCTTCGGTCGTGCGAAGGATTACCTGAACAAGAGAGGAAATGGACGTGAGGGGGTTGCCGACTTCATGAGCGATTCCGGCCGCCAAGGTTCCGATGCTCTCCATTTTTTGTGAGCGGACCAGTTGACGCTCCAGCGCCTTCTGTTCCGTAATGTCCCTGTGCGCTCCAAGGAACCCTGCAACGTTTCCTTTCTGGTCGATGATCGGGGAAATGACGAGTTCAGCGTGAAACAGCGTACCGTTCTTGCGCCGGTTTTCGACTTCCCCCACCCAAATCTTGCCCTCGAGAATTTTTGTCCACACGTTGCGCCAAAAGTCCTTTGAATGCCTCCCGCTGTTCAGAATGTTCGGATTACGCCCGATGAGCTCTCTGCCACTGTATCCGCTCGTTCGCTCGAACGCCGGATTGACATACACCATAACGCCCCGCGCGTCGGTGATCTGAATGGGATTCACCGTGTAATGAATCACATTAGAGTACCGAAGGAGATCCAGCTCATTTTTCTTTTGTTGTGTGATGTCCTGCGCGACGAGAATCTTGTAGAACGCGTCATTCGACTTGAGGGTCTTGACGGTGATCGCGACATCGAAGATCAGTCCGTCCATTTTGCGGAATTTCAATTCAACCGATTGGTTGCCCGTGCCTGCCGAGAAGATTCCGAGGAATGATGTAAGACTCTCGGGGGGGACGAGCGAGCGGATTGACAATCCTGTCAGCGCCTGATATCCCATGCCTTCCTTCGCAGCGGGATTGTGATCGACGATAGTCTCCCCGTCAATCACAAAGATCATTTCGGGCAGCAGATCGAAGACACGACCATAAGTGGAAACCGGCGTACTCAAATGACTCCTTTCAGAAGTATCCTTATCAGAACAATCAATGTGCCATCATTATCAGAAATAAGAAGCGTAATCTTCATTGGGGTTCTGAAGAAATATACGATAAACTTTCTCAGAAATGGGAATCGGAAATGGCCTCCCTTCCAGAAAATGAGAACAATTCCTGATTGAGAGGGGCTCCATCATGGGGAGTGATGACAAATCCATCATTTGCAAAAGGAGGAAGGGCTTTTCCCGATTTCAATACAGGCACGAATGATTTCGGCATAATACGAATGAAAATCGCTCATTTGCCTCCCGAACACATGGGCAATCTGCGATGGAACAGTAATTGAGATGATAGGAACGTGAACTAGATGGAGAACTCACGCATGGAAAACCCTTGGAACCTGGTGCAAGAGAGAATCTGTCGAAAGTGCATTGACGGAGACGGAAGAGGAAACTGCAGGCTCCCCAGGGGAGAATCATGCGCCCTCCAACAGTTTCTTCCGGCCATCATTGAAACAGTGCAGTCGATAGAATGGGCGCCGTACGAAACGTATGTCAGCGCACTTCGTGCGAGTGTGTGTGCACAGTGCAAAGACCAGGATGCTTCCGGTGTGTGTGCACGACGCAACACGTTGGAATGCGCCCTCGACCGTTACTTTGGCCTTGTCATCAGGGTTATTGATGAAGTTCATGCAGGCACGTTCTCCACAATCAAGTCCTGAATAATCGAATCGGTATCGAAAAGGAAATGTCACAATGAAGGCACCTGAGAAATCCCTCGAAACATCCACGAACGAAACTGCCAACCGGACGACGGCCATGATGGACGGCAATGAAGCCGCCGCAACCATCGCTCATAAACTGAACGAGGTCATCGCCATCTATCCCATCACTCCATCATCGAACATGGGGGAGTGGGCTGACGAGTGGTCTGCGAAGAAGCGGACCAATCTTTGGGGAACAGTTCCGGTCGTTATCGAAATGCAAAGCGAGGGAGGCGCGGCAGGAGCCGTTCACGGTGCCCTGCAAACGGGAGCCCTCGCAACGACGTTCACGGCCTCGCAGGGCCTTCTTCTCATGATCCCCAACATGTTCAAGATCGCCGGCGAGCTCACGCCGACCGTCTTCCACATCGCAGCGCGTACAGTAGCCACTCACGCACTCTCTATTTTCGGGGACCACAGCGATGTGATGGCAGTCCGCTCCACCGGATGGGCAATGCTGTCGTCCAATTCCGTGCAGGAAGTGATGGACATGGCGCTCATCGCTCAGGCAGCGACGCTCGAATCCCGGATCCCCTTTGTGCATTTCTTCGATGGGTTCCGAACTTCCCACGAAGTCATGAAAATCGAATGCCTGTCCGACGACGATCTCAGCGCGATGATCGATGATGAGCTTGTGCGCGAACACCGACGGAGAGCTCTTTCACCCGATCACCCGGTCGTACGCGGGACGGCGCAGAATCCTGATGTGTTCTTTCAGATGAGAGAAACCGTCAATCCGTATTATGCCGCCTGCCCGTCGATCGTGCAAAAGGCCATGGACAAATTTGCCGCCATCGTGGGACGTCAGTACCATCTGTTTGAGTATGTGGGACACCCTGAAGCCGAGCGTGTGGTTATCATGATGGGTTCGGGAGCCGAAACAGCCCTGGAAACAGTGGATGCACTCAACTCGCTGGGTGAAAAGGTCGGCCTGTTGAAAGTACGTTTGTATCGGCCCTTCTCTGCCGAACGGTTCGTCAGAGCGCTCCCCGCCACCGTTCGCTCGATCGCGGTGCTGGACCGGACGAAGGAACCCGGTGCAACCGGAGAGCCGCTCTATTCCGACATTGTGACGGCCTTGAGTGAGACGGTCGGACACGAGGGATCGCCCATCAAGTCGTTCCCGACAGTGATTGGGGGTCGGTACGGACTCTCCTCCAAAGAGTTCACACCCTCGATGGTCAAAGCCGTTTTCGACGAGCTGAAAAAGAAATTCCCGAAAAACCACTTCACCGTCGGCATTGAAGACGATATTTCGTTTACCAGTCTTGCCGTTGACCCCTCCTTTACAACGGAGCGGGCCGATGTCATTCGTGCCGTGTTCTACGGTCTCGGAGCGGATGGCACGGTAAGCGCCAACAAGAATTCGATCAAGATCATCGGTGAGGAAACAGAACAGTTTGCACAGGGATATTTCGTCTATGATTCAAAGAAATCCGGCGCGACGACAACATCACATCTTCGATTTGGACCGCGACCGATCCATTCCACCTATCTCATCGACAGGGCCAATTTCGTCGGCTGTCATCAGTGGTTTCTGCTTGAGAAATTCGATGTCCTTCAGCTCGCGGGCCCGGGATCGACATTCCTCCTGAACAGTCTCTATGGCCGCGACGAGGTCTGGAACAAGCTCCCGAAGCATATCCAGGAGCAGATCATCGCAAAGAACATCAAACTCTTTGTCATCGATGCCTATAAAGTTGCGCGGCAGACCGGAATGGGCGGCCGTATCAATACGATCATGCAGACGTGCTTCTTTGCACTTTCGGGAGTTCTTCCCCGTGAAGCCGCGATTGCAGAGATCAAAAAGGCCATTGAGAAAACGTATGGGCGAAAAGGAGAGGATGTTGTCCGCCAGAATTTCGAGGCCGTGGACAAGACCCTGGAAAATCTTTTTGAAGTCGAAGTTCCTGACGCGGTTACGGCCGAGTTTGGATTGCCCCCGACAGTTGCAGCGGAAGCAGATGAATTTGTGCGGCGGGTGACTGCCCCCATCATCGCTGGACACGGCGATGCATTGCCTGTGAGTGCATTTCCTGTGGATGGAACGTTCCCCAGCGGCACGGCGCAGTGGGAAAAGCGCAATATTGCCATGGAGATTCCGGTGTGGGAAATGGACCTGTGTATCCAGTGCAACAAATGTGCTTTGATCTGTCCGCATTCGGCCATCAGAGTCAAAGCCTACGACCCCGCGCTTCTTGCAGGTGCTCCTGCCACGTTTCTGTCGATGGACTATAAAGGAAAAGAATTTGAGGGGATGAAGTACACTGTGCAGGTGGCCCCTGAAGACTGCACCGGGTGCACGTTGTGCGTGGAGATTTGTCCTGCCCGCAGCAAAACAGACAAGAATGTCAAAGCGCTGAACATGAAGACTCAGGCGCCATTGCGCGAGCCGGAACGAACGAACTTTAGCTTCTTCCTCGGGCTGCCGGAAGCAGATCGACGTGAAGTGAAGGCCGACACGGTCAAGGGTTCCCAATTTCTACAGCCGCTCTTTGAATTCTCCGGTGCGTGCTCGGGATGCGGTGAAACACCATACGTCAAACTGGTCAGTCAGCTCTTCGGCGATCGCTCCATCATTGCCAATGCCACCGGGTGCTCTTCGATCTATGGTGGCAATTTGCCCACCACCCCTTGGACAACGAACTCAGAGGGGCGCGGTCCCGCCTGGTCGAATTCTCTTTTCGAAGATAACGCGGAGTTTGGTCTCGGCATGAGAGCGACATCCGACAAGCTCAACGAGTTTGCGCTCGAACTTGTGAAGAAGCTCTCTCCCGAAATCGGTGCGGGACTTTGTGACCAGATTCTGAGTGCGGATCAATCGGATGAGGCGGGAATTTATGAACAGCGGCAACGTGTTGCGGAACTGAAACAACGGTTGCTGGAGATTGACACGCCCGACGCCCGCACGCTTGCCAGCGTCGCGGATACCCTGGTCCTGCGAAGCATCTGGATCATCGGAGGGGACGGATGGGCATACGACATCGGGTTTGGCGGTCTGGATCACGTGCTGGCATCGGGTCAGAACGTGAACATTTTGGTTCTGGATACCGAAGTATATTCGAACACAGGCGGACAGATGTCGAAGTCTACGCCCCGTTCTGCGGTAGCCAAGTTTGCCGCCAGCGGCAAGTCGACGGCAAAAAAGGACCTTGCGCTGATTGCCATGTCGTACGGCAACGTGTATGTTGCACGCGTGGCCATGGGAGCCAATGATGCCCAGACCGTCAGGGCTATCATGGAAGCGGAGCGGTACAATGGTCCGTCGCTCGTCATTGCTTACGCTCATTGCATCGCACACGGAATCGACATGGGGAAAGGATTAACCAATCAGAAGCTCGCCGTCGAAACCGGATACTGGCCCCTCTTCCGGTATAATCCGGCCCTGGAAGCCGACGGAAAGAATCCGTTTACCATGGATTCCAAGGCGCCCAAAATTCCCTTGAGCGACTTCACTTCACGCGAAGATCGTTTCAGGGTTCTGGAAAAAATTGACCCCATCCGGGCTCAGGAGCTTTACGCACTGGAGCAAAAAGACATCCTGACGCGGTGGCAGATATATGAAAACTTCACACGCAACGGCTCAGCGCCGGCGCCCGATCGTTAACCCTCGAAGGAACTGAGGAGCACCCTATGAACAAGATGACGAGTATAGAGGAAGCTGTTCGAACCGTAGTGTGCACCGAATGCCTGTCTCCGGCAGGAATCGGAAAGTGCGGTTGCGGGGAATGGAAGGAATGTCCTCTGAATAAATTTCTTCCTCAGGCCCTTGATGCCGTTCTCGCCGGAAAAAGTCCTTCCCTGGTGGAGTACTTCAGACATTTCCTGGCGGATATGAAAGCACGCTGGAGCGAAATTCCGGAGACCGAGCGGATTCCGGAGGAGGATCTCGAGTGGTTTGAGCGATTCCTTCCGATTATCGCCGAAGCCTCTGATAATCTGAAACTGCAAAAACTCGCACTTCTGCAGAAGCGTTCGTTTCACTAAAGGCAAAGAGAGGCCATGTCCAGTCGGATCGTTATAACGGGAGCAAATGGTCACGTCGGCCGGGCGGTGCTGGAGCGGTTGTGGGATGGCAACGCGGAGACCTTTGCAATCGTGAGAACCGCTGGATCGCTGCGCGCCACCAAAGTGTTGGTGGATTCTTTGGATTCTCCGCGGGCGTTCAAAATCATTCACCAGGCCGATGTCGTCATTCATCTGGCTGGTGTGCTTCATCCGAAACCATCAGACACCTATTACGGGTCAAACGTCGCAACGGCCGCAGCTATTGCACGGGCCGCACGGGGATCCAATGTCAAACGAATTGTCTATCTCAGTTATCTTGACGCGAAGGAAAGTTCCTCGAACGAATATCTGAGTACAAAAGGCCTGGCTGAAAGGCTCCTCGTCGAAACAAAAATTCCGACCGTTATTTTCCGATGTTCCCATGTCGTCGGTGATCCGCAGAACCCCGGCCCCCTGGCCGCACTGCTCCTCTCCCACGAAGGGGAGCCGGTGAAAATCCTGGGGACGGGAAAGCAAATAGTCGCCCCGGTGTATTTGGGTGATGTTGCCGAAGCGATCCTGCAGGCGGTCGAAAACGGTCGGCGCGGGACCTTTGACCTTTCAGGGCCAGATCGCATGACCATGGATGACCTTGTGCGCCTCATGAACCGTGATTCGCAGGTTCCCATACGCCACCTCGCAGGTCGGTTGGCGATGTTCCTCTCAAAAATGGCTCCGGGCCTTCCCGCTCCCCTTGTGGATATCATGGTCAGACCAAGTGCAGGCAACCCCGCCGAGGCAATCCGTCAATTCCACCTCCGCCTTCATTCTCTTGGCTCCGTATGGAATGCACCGGTGAGCCAGATGCCGAATATGACGGTTCACTCAAACGCCGCAATCGCAGAATTGACGTTGTAGCGGACATTGTTCCCGGGTACGAATGCGACAGACGAAGAGTACACGAAAGCAACAAGAAGCGCTGCGAGTGGTAAGGGGGGCTCTCCCGCCCATTGCCATGAATTCAAGCTCTGATGATGGCGAGGAATTCATCTGCAGGATTTGTGATGTTCCGAAAAAACCCTGTGCTGGGAATCCGCTGTATGAGTGTACGGATAAAATTCTAGGCGGGACCCAGTTTGAATCAGCCCGTGACCGATCCCGGTTGCTCATGAACGGAGAATCTCCCTGTTGTCCATCGTGTGGGAAAAAGCTGTCGGCCAGGCAATTGTACCGTTCGCCGTTGAGCGAACTGTGTCCCGCGTGTCGCGGGGCCTTGAAAAGCGCGGTCAACACCCGATTGGATGTGAAGATTTGACAAACGAAGTACTAAACGGAAAAAATCGATAGTGCCAAAGCTGTCCATGCAAGGAATACGACAATGATACGCAAACAAGATGCTCTTGACTACCATTCTCTGGGCCGGCGGGGAAAAATCGAAGTGGTCTCATCGAAGCCCTGTCAAACACAGCGCGATCTGTCTCTGGCCTATACTCCGGGAGTTGCCGAGCCCTGCCTCGACATTCATGCAAATCCGGACGATGCCTATCTCTATACGGCAAAGGGAAACCTTGTGGCCGTTATTTCAAACGGAACTGCCGTTCTCGGACTGGGAAATATTGGCGCCCTCGCAGGAAAACCGGTCATGGAGGGAAAAGGCGTGCTCTTCAAGAGGTTTGCGGATATCGACGTCTTCGATCTCGAACTCAACACACTGAACCCGGACGAAATCATCAAAGCCGTCCAGCTTCTTGAGCCGACATTCGGCGGTATCAACTTGGAGGACATCAAGGCACCGGAGTGCTTCTATATAGAGGAGGCGCTTAAGAAGACAATGAATATCCCCGTATTTCATGATGATCAGCATGGAACGGCGATCATCAGCGGGGCTGCATTGCTGAACGCGCTGGAAGTCTCCCGGAAAAAGATCGGAGACATCAAGGTGGTATTCAGCGGAGCGGGCGCTGCGGGCATTGCTTGCGCAAAACACTACGAGCGCCTTGGGGTTCGCCGGGAGAACATTATGCTCGTTGACACGAAGGGCGTGGTGTATAAAGGCCGCAAAGATGGAATGAACTCCTACAAGGAATATTTCGCTCTCGCAACTGAAGCACGGACACTTGCAGATGCCATGAAGGGTGCCGACATGTTTTGTGGCGTCTCGGCAAAGGATATTGTGACACGGGAGATGATACGATCCATGGCCGATAATCCGATCGTTTTTGCAATGGCAAATCCCGACCCTGAGATCACCTACGATGAGGCAAAGGCGGCACGGGATGATGTTATCATGGCGACCGGGCGTTCGGATTACCCCAACCAGGTGAACAATGTGCTGGGATTTCCTTTCATTTTCCGAGGGGCGCTCGATGTCCGGGCAATGGCCATCAACGATGACATGAAGATCGCAGCAACCATGGCCCTCGCGAACCTGACAAAAGAAGATGTCCCCGATTCTGTTCTCCGTGCCTATGGCGGAAAACGAATGGAGTTTGGCAAAGAGTACATCATTCCGAAACCCTTCGATCCCCGTGTCCTGTGGTGGGAAGCAACGGCAGTCGCAAAAGCAGCGATGGAATCAGGCGTTGCCAGAACGCCGATAAAGGACTTCGAGGCCTACCGTGATTCGCTCGAAGCACGGCTCGGCAAGTCGCGAGAAGTCATGCGGTTTTTCATTCATCGCGCGAAAAACAATCCAAAAAGGATTGTGTTTCCCGAGGGTGAAGAGGAGAAAATTCTCCGGGCAGCGAGCATCGTTCTCGAAGAGAAAATCGCCCAGCCGGTTCTCCTGGGAAGCAGGACGTTGATTGCCCAGCGCATCAGGGATCTCGGACTCGAAATGGATGGTGTCGAAGTCATCAATCCTTCCAAGTCGCCCCACCATGATGCATACGTCACGTCCTACTATGAACTACGCCAGCGAAAAGGGTTGACGCGGTTTGATGCCGAACGGGACATCAAAACCCACAATATCTTTGGCATGATGATGGTGAAACAGGGAGATGCGGACGGGTTGATTTCCGGACTGACCCAGCACTATCCTGAAACCGTCCGGCCGGCATTACAGATCATCGGCCGGCGTGATGATGTCAGTACCATCGCGGGGCTGTACATGCTTGTGTTCAAGAACCAGACTGTGTTCATTGCGGACGCGACCGTGAATATCGATCCGACCGCAGAGCAACTTGCCGAAATTGCCCTGCTCACGGCTCAAAAAGTAAAACAACTCGACATCGAGCCGACCATCGCGATGCTGTCCTTCAGCAACTTTGGCAGCACCCGGCATCCATTTACGGATAAAGTGCGTAAGGCGGTCGCGATTGTCAAGCAACGCGCCCCGGAACTCATGATCGACGGCGAAGTCATGGCCGATACGGCCGTGTCGCATGAGATTGTGTCCGAGTTCTTTCCGTTCAGCACGCTGAACAAGCCTGCGAATGTACTGATTTGCCCGGATCTCACATCGGCAAATATTGCCTATAAGCTGTTGGCGAAACTGGGCGGTGCAACTGCGATCGGACCCATTCTCATGGGAATCCGGAAGCCGGTATACTTGTTGACTCCGGGCGTCGAGACGAACGACATTGTCAACATGACCGCCATGGCTGTTGTCGAAGCACAGGGACAGAAGGAGCCGGTTGTCCTAAGGAAGAAAATCGGTGAACCGTCCCTTGAACTTCACCACACAAACTGAAGCCGTACGAGCCGGAACGATGAAAGGAACAGAACGATGATACGCGGAACAATCGAAGTAGCCGAGGAGCTCTGCAAGGGGTGCGAACTCTGCATCACGGCATGCCCTCAAGAAAGCATTGGTCTCTCCGATCGGCTCAATGCACTCGGGTATCGCGTGATAGCGCTCGAGCGCGACAATTGCACGGGATGTGTCAATTGTGCCATTGTTTGTCCTGAGGGTGCCATCACCGTCTACCGAGTGAAGAAGATTGCAGCGGTGAAGAGCCCTGTCACGGCAGAGGGAGTATCGTCATGATCAAACACGAAAGCGAACCTCGTCTTATGAAAGGCAACGAAGCTCTTGCGGAGGCGGCGCTGCGCGCAGGGCTTCAGGCCTACTTCGGATATCCCATCACCCCACAATCGGAGATTCTTGAGTATTTCGCCGCGGAAGCTCCGAAGCGTGATTGCGTTGTCCTTCAGGCGGAAAGTGAACTGGCAGCGATTAACATGGTGTTTGGAGCTGCCGGTGCGGGTGCCCGGGTCATGACTTCTTCGTCCAGTCCCGGCATCAGTCTGATGCAGGAGGGCCTGTCGTACATGGCCGCGGCACAGCTGCCGTGTCTCGTGGTCAACGTGAATAGAGGCGGACCGGGTCTCGGCACGATCCAGCCGTCCCAGGGGGATTATTTTCAGGCGACGAAGGGTGGTGGACACGGGGATTATCATCTCATCGTCCTCGCCCCGTCGTCAGTGCAGGAGATGGCGGACTTCGTCTTCGACGCATTCCGTTTGGCGGAAGAGTACCGAAATCCCGCAATGATTCTGGCTGACGGTGCCTTGGGGCAAATGATGGAAAAAGTCGCGCTCCCGAAGGAAGGATCTCTCCCGTATTCCGAAAAGAGCTGGGCAACCAGAGGGAAGCCGGACAGCCGTGAGCGCAATATCGTCACGTCCCTGTTTATTCAGCCGGAGCACATGGAAAAAGTGAACATCGGTCTTCAGGAAAAATATGTACGGTTGCGAAGGGAAGTGCGCTACGAAACACTCCGCACGGAGGACGCTGATATCTTGCTTGTGGCATTTGGGTTGTCGGCCAGGATTTGTCAGAAGGCTCTTGAACTTGCCCGCGCGCAGGGTATCAAGGTCGGCCTTTTCCGGCCGATCACGCTGTATCCATTTCCTTCAGAAGCACTTGCAGAACATGCGTCGGATGTTTCGTCGCTGCTGACAGTGGAAATGAATTCCGGGCAAATGGTGGAAGATGTCCGGTTGGCAGTCAATGGGCGGCGCCCAGTGCATTTTACAGGGAAGATGGGCGGAATGATCCCGAGCCCGGAAGACGTTCTGAAACAAATCGAGATCCTCGCCGCGGACCTCGCGGTTGTTGAGGAAAGGAACTGACTTATGGAACAGACTCTTACGCCCGTGGGTGTTGCTGACAATATGGAGCTTGTATATAAGCGGCCCCGGACTCTTACGGACACGCGCATGCACTATTGCCCGGGGTGCGGCCATGGTGTCGTTCATCGCATCCTGATGGAGGTTGTGGCGGAGATGGGTATTCAGGAACAAACGGTCGGCGTGGCCCCTGTCGGATGTTCGGTCTTTGCTTACAATTATATGAATATCGACATGCAGGAAGCCGCCCATGGCAGAGCCTCGGCCGTTGCAACGGGAATCAAGCGAGTGCTCCCGGACCGGTTTGTTTTTTCCTATCAGGGTGATGGTGATCTTGCCGCTATTGGAACCGCTGAAACAATCCACACGGTCAATCGGGGTGAAAACATTCTGATGGTGTTTATAAACAATGCCATATACGGAATGACAGGGGGCCAGATGGCGCCAACGTCCCTGCTGGGCATGGTGACATCCACAAGTCCTTTCGGGCGCGAGTCAGCTGGGATGGGCTTCCCGCTAAAAATCACCGATCTCGTTGCTCAGCTCCCGGGCGCATACTATGTTACGAGGCATTCGGCACATACCCCCACGGCGGTGAGAAAACTCAAGAAGGCGGTGAGGAACGCATTTGAATACCAAAAACTCAAACGCGGCACGTGCTTTATCGAAGTTGTTTCCAATTGTCCTTCGGGATGGAAGATGACCCCAAACGAAGCAAACCAGTGGATGGAAAAGAATATGTTTCCGGTGTATCCGCCGGGTGATCTGAAGGTTCCCTCGGGTAAATCATTGTGATAGGTAATAGGTAACAGGTAACAGGTAATAGGTAGTAGGTGATAGGTGATATGAATTCAGCTATTTATAGCAGAACGATTTCTGAAGAGGAAGCATCTGAAGGATATTTCATGGTGTTGAAGGATCATCTTTCCTTCTTTCCGATCGGACATTCAGGATTCGAGCTTTCACACAGTGGATCAACAAAGAAGCGAGAGGTCGAATCCCGGCCTTGCACCTGTCGCGGAGCCGACAAGCCTCACCGGCATTATTTCGTCCGGTGTGAGGGGCTGAAGGCGGGAGATACGGTCACGATCCGAAAAGACGTCAGGAAAGCAAATCGTTATTTGATGCAGGTTCGCAGCATCGTAGCGCAGCAAGGATTCTGCGGCTAGAGAATACTTAACTTAACCCGAAACACGAAACCCAAAACTCTTATGACAAACTCTCACGAACTCGTTGTCGCCGGCTTCGGCGGTCAGGGTGTACTCTCTCTGGGTCAGATCATTGCCTACGCTGCGATGATTGAGGGCAAAGAAGTCAGCTGGATGCCGTCGTATGGTCCTGAAATGAGGGGCGGAACGGCGAACTGCGTTGTGATAGTCTCGCCTTCTCGCATAAGTTCTCCCATTATCTCCAGGTTTGATTCGGCTATTATCCTCAATCAGCCGTCTCTGGAGAAGTTTGAGAAAGCCGTGAAGCCGGGCGGGTTCTTGCTCTATGAACGATCCACGCTCATTACTCTGCCGACCCGAACTGATATTGAACTGCTGTCCGTGCCGGCCATGGCGGAAGCGATCAAACTGAACAAGAAACAAGTAGCCAACATGATCCTGCTGGGAACTTTTCTCGGAAGAAAGCCCGTGATCAGGGGGGAGAATGTGATGGCGGCGCTGAAGAAAGTACTCCCCGAACGCCATCACCACATGCTTCCTTTGAATGAACGTGCGCTGGAAATCGGATTGTCGCTTGCGATACCGGAAAAGCTGGAAGCAGTTTACGAAAATGAAACCCGAAGCTCTTGATAATTTCAATAGTATGAAGGAAGGACTTGAACAATGAGCACTCATGAAATACAGTGCGAACACACCTGCAGAAATACCTGCGGCATGTTGAACAAAGCTATCTATCTCGAGGCCGACCTTGCCGGTTTCTATGAACAACTGGGTGCGGAGTGTGATTATCCGGAGATTCAGACGTTGCTGAGCGATCTTATGAATCAGCATCGGAAGATCGTCAATCTGCTGGGTGAGAAGCTCTCACAAATGCACGTGCGGGGTGAGATGCTCGATGGGGTTATGTCGAGTTTTGATCCTGCGGGGTGTTAAACAGCAGTGAAATGTGAAATGTGAAAGGTGAAATGATGCGAAGCAAGGATTGTGTTGCTCAACAACATTTCACATCTCACTTCTCACGTTTCACAAGGCTCTCCCTTTGAATAACCTCAGACTCCGCAGTGGAAACCAGATGATCGCCGAAGGCGCCGTTCAGGCGGGATGCCGGTTCTTTGCCGGATATCCCATTACGCCTGCCACCGGAATCTTCAAGGGCATGATTGACATGTTGCCGGCGCAGGGCGGACTGGCCCTCAGTGCTCCGGATGAGATATCCGCAATTGCGTATGCGATCGGTGCGTCTATGCGAGGAGTCAAGTCAATGACCGCCACGTCGGGTCCCGGGTGGGCGCTCATGATCGAATCTGTGCAATACGCGTTGATGACGGAGACTCCGCTCGTGGTTGCCCTTGTGCAGAGACTCGGCCCAAGCACGGGAGGGGCCACACAAGGCGCGCAGGGAGACGTCCTCCTTGCAGAGTTCGCAACGTCGGGTGGATACACCATCCCGATGCTCTGCCCATCCAGTGCAGCCGATTGTTACGAACTGACGATTCTGGCGTTTACGTGGGCGGAACTGTATCGAACTCCCGTCATTCTACTGACCGACAAAGAAGTTGCCATGACGGCGGAACGTGTCGATTACGGCCTGCTTCCCAAAATGGTCTCCCAGGACCGGTGGACCGGGAAGCGAAACGGCAGTGAGAGGTTGACGTATGGCTTCGATTTTGTTCAGGAAATTCCTTCGTTCGTCACAGTGGGCGGAGAGGATAAGGTCACAATATCGGGCTCCGCACATGACAAGTCGGGGACTCTGCAGAAAAACTCGCCCGAAACCCTCGAGGTCCTCAGGCATCTTGAGGAAAAGATCCGATGGCGGGAAAAGGATTTCGGCGTGGTGAATGCTGATCTTCAACCGGGCGCAGAGACTCTCGTCATCAGCTATGGGATAACGAGCCGGGCTGCGGCTGAAGCTGTTCGATTTGCAAGAAAGCAGGGCCGGCGGATTTCGTTCCTTGGCATTCAATCACTGTTTCCAATACCCAAGGCCCGGATAAGGCAGGCGCTCAACGGCGTCAAAACGGTTTTTGTCGCAGAAGAAAACATGTCCGGACTTTATCGTTCCGTGCTTGTCTCGCTTTGGGAAGGGCGGACGGTCAAAGGGATCAACAAGATCGGCGCGATGATCACTCCTCAGGAGATTCTTTCAGCGGTCAAGGAGGCGGAATAGCCCTCATGGAAACCCTCACCGCTCAGGTTCAATCTTCGTATTTGGCAGAACATCCGGTGTTCCCGTTTTGCAAGGGTTGCGGACATACGGTTGTGTTGCGAAAACTCAATGAAGCTCTGGTTTCCCTGCAACTCGCTCCGGAACATACGGTTCTCGTGACGGACATCGGGTGCATAGGGCTGGCGGACAAGATGTTTCGGACGCTTCACACCGTTCACACGACGCACGGTCGGTCGACCGCCTTTGCGACCGGGATTGCCCTTGCAGACAGCGTTCTGGCCGACAAGAAACTCAAAGTCATCGTTCTTATCGGAGACGGCGGTGCGATGATTGGCCTGCAGCATCTTGTGCATGCCGCCATGCTGAATGTTGACGTCACCGTGCTGATCTGCAATAATTTCGTGTACGGAATGACAGGCGGCCAGGGGTCCGGTTTGACCCCGGAATGCTTTGTCACCGCCACGACGCCCCATGGGAACATCGTTCCCCCGGTGGATCTTTGTGAAATCCTCCGGCACAGCAACGCACCCTTTGTCGCGCGGGAGCTTGCAACGGACAAATCTCTCGCATCGACGCTGAGCGATGCTATTGCATCTCCCGGGTTTGCGGCGGTGGAGATTCTGGAACTATGCACAGAATATGCAGTGCGGAATAATAAACTTAACGGCGAAACTCTCCTCGAGATTGCGCACCAGCATCAATGGAAACTTGGAAGATTGGTAGAGCGGGAAGACCGCAAGGTGTTCCATGAGCGCCTTGGAAAACACGAGAACCCGGAATCCACCAAAGACCGTGAATCAAACGGGGAGAGTACACAGTCGTTCTCCCTGCGTCACCCGGTGAGTGTCGTCATTGCAGGAAGCGCCGGAGAGCGTGTGCAATCGGCAGCAGCCCTTGTTTGCGAGGCAGCCATTCACCATGGCGGTTTTGCAACCCAGAAGAACGACAATCCCGTCACTCAAGGTTCTGGTTTTTCTCTTTCGGAGTTCCGGATCAGTCCGCATCCCATCGGCTACACAGGAATCCAGGAACCCGATATTCTGATCGTTACGTCGGAAGAAGGGTGGAATGAAGTTCTGGCACAAGGATTGCTGCAGAGACTGGGGCCGACCTCCCGGGTTTATGTTGACGAGTCGGTCGCTGTCCGTACAAACGATCAGAGAATAGTGCAGAAGCCTTTCCGGTCAGTTTTGGGTCCAAAAGCAGCGGCTCTCGGCTCGCTGCTGTGGTTGGCAACGCAAAGAGGATTCATTCCTGCCGGGCAACTCTTCTCGGTGGTGGAAAAGAAGTACGGGCGGGACTATGTTGGCGAACTTGAAAAGGGAATCAGCGCATTTCAC
Organism: Bacteroidota bacterium; assembly: GCA_040901865.1. GTDB lineage: Bacteria > Bacteroidota > Ignavibacteria > UBA10030 > UBA10030 > JBBDYD01. The sequence continues at coordinate 26,625 of JBBDYD010000101.1, forward strand.
TGAGAATTTGGAGCGGCAATTGAAAACAACAGAGCAATCGCAGGGTAGGAAAGTCACTGACCCAATCAAGGTACTCATTCGCGAACATAATGAAGGGCTCCTGCGCCTTGCGGTACTCGAAAATGCGGCTGAGTCGATTAAGATGAACGGATTCTCGCCTGAGGCATTCGAGCAGATCGCCGAGACGATCCGGTGGATGAACACGGAAGTGCGCAGACATACAGAAATCGAAGAGAAGTTTCTGTTTCCATTGATTGACCGGCACATCCGGCCGCTGGCAGATCAGGTGCGGGGGGAACATCGGGACCTCTGGGATTTGTTCAATGACCTCCTGCGAGCAGTAAAAGAGGTCGAAGAAGGCCGGCTGCACGGGACATCGATCCGTGATATCGTGGCAATCGCAAAGTCCATCGTCGAGTTGCTCCGGACACACGTTCGGAGAGAGGACACGTTGGTATTTCCCGCCGTAAAGCAGTTGCTGACGAAGGACGAGTACGATGAACTGCTGGTGGGAATCTCGAAGTCGTTTTCCCAGCCCTGAGAATCCACATTTCATATCTGCAAACATTCACCCTCATTCGGTTCCAAATTCAGACGAATTTCCCTGCTTTCGACTGGCACGTTGTTTGTCAAAGGAGATTACATGCAACAAATCCTGAAGAAAGCCACAGAGTTTTTTGACCTACCCATTGACCTCAAGAGCCGGTTCGCGATCCTTGCAGGAGCGCTCCTCGTCATTCCGATCTTCTATTTCCCGCTCTGGCAGTTCAAATTTGAGTCGGACCGTTATCCCGATGGTCTCATACTAAACGTTTACTCTTACACGATAGAGGGGGGGACTGAAAGCGATCTCCTGGAAATCAATGCGTTGAACCATTATTTGGGGATGCAGTCGATCGAGGAAGAGGAAATTTTGCAATTCCAATGGTTTCCATTCCTTCTGGGTGTGACAATCATGCTCGCGTTGCGCGTCATTGTTTTGGGTAAAATGTCGAAGCTGGTCGACCTGTTCTTTTTTACCGCCTATCTTGAAGGGTTTTCCTTCTGGAGCTTCTGGAATATGATCCAGAACTATGGCCACAAGATCAATCCGTTCGCAACAGTTCATGTCGAGCCCTTTGACCCGCCGTTGATCGGCCAAATCAGCATAGCACATGTGCAAATGATCAGTAGTCCATATTGGGGGGTCTTGTTCTTTCTCCTCGTCCCGCTTGCGTTTCTTTTCGCTATATGGATGTCCCGGAGAACCTGGAAGCTCGAACATCAACCCAGGAAGGACTACATAGGGTAACCCTCATGAGTGTCATTTTCAGTCGTCAGTGCGAATACGCTCTTCAGGCTGTCGTCTTTCTCGCTCTCAAACAAAATGGCGAGATGACCCCGATCAAGGAACTTTCGAAGAAGCTCGACATCCCGTACCATTTTCTCGGCAAGATCCTCCAGGATCTCACGTACAAGGGGCTGTTGGTTTCTCTGAAGGGCCCCACCGGAGGGTTCAGGCTCGGCATACCGGCGAAAAAGATTACGCTTGCCCACATTGTTGAAGCGATTGACGGAATGGGATTCTCAACGAGCTGTGTCCTGGGATTTGCGGAATGCTCCGGCGAGAAGCCTTGTGCCGTGCATGTGCAATGGAAAGAAATGCGCGAACGCATTCTCGCAATGCTGATGAACAAGAATGTTCTCGAGGTAGCGGCTGATATGCATAAGCCGGAATACCAATTGCTTCACTGACTTTTTTTGCGCCAAATTCGGACAGAAACATCTGAATCTTTTTTGGATTGGATGTCCAATCCGATAAAATCGAGCACAAATGCTCTTCGACGAAAAATCATGAAGAAGATTCCACCCAAACTGCGTCGTCACAAGATCAACTTTACCATCGAGCGTGTTTGGTACAAGAGACTGGTGTGGAGGTTGACCGAAGATTCCCAGTTTCTTCGTTCGGCAGTCCAGCTGGCGTTTGTTTTGTTGTGCGTATGGATCGGATTTGAATTCCATCTGTTTGTTCAGTGGGGGGAATCAAACGGGACGGCAGAATTTATAGAGCGCCCTCCGGGCGTGGAAGGATTTTTGCCCATCAGTGCCCTGATGAGCTTTTCGTACTGGGTCCAGACCGGCATTATCAACAATATCCACCCGGCATCCATCTTCATCCTTCTGGCGATCATTGCCGTCAGCGTGCTTCTCAAGAAGGCATTCTGCAGCTGGCTGTGTCCTGTCGGTACGTTCAGCGAATCACTCTGGCTCCTCGGGCAAAAACTCTTTGGCCGGAACCTCCGCGTCACACCCTGGCTTGATTACCCGCTCCGTTCCATGAAGTACCTGCTCTTATTCTACTTTGGCTACGCCGTGTTTTCGATGGATTCCGGGGCCCTCGGGCATTTCATTTACAGTCCGTACAACAGGATTGCTGATATCAAGATGTACCTGTTTTTCGCCGAGATCTCATCTTTCGTCTTCTGGACAATCTTCATTCTTGCGCTCCTTTCCATTGTCATCAAAAACTTCTGGTGTCGGTTCCTTTGTCCCTATGGTGCTCTTTTGGGAATCGCAAGCTTCCTCAGTCCACTCAAGATCAC
>JBBDYD010000102.1:0-4398 GCA_040901865.1 Bacteroidota bacterium
ATATCGAGTTAATAGGCTCAGGTTGAAAACCCGTCAGGGCTGTACCGGGACTGACGCCAACATCTCCGGTAATGAGCGACGGACCGTCGTTGGTGACGGTTGTACCACCCAAAACCGCAAACGTCGAAGCAGATCCCAAAGGAACCCCGGAAGTCAACATCAATGATCCGCTAAAACCGTTTTGCTGAGAGAGCGAGCCCTGATCCTGCGGTGCGTTGACATCACAAGCCGCGAGGAACAAGCCAGCCAGTGCAATCGGCACTATCAAGGCAGCCCGCTTCGCGAGTTGAGTGAGGGAAAACTTCCCAAATATTGAATTTTTCATGATACTTTCTCCTACAATTTCTACCGCAACAAATTGGATCTCTTTTAATAAGAGCGTCCATTAGTAATCCGAAAACATCGTACTGCATTTGCAATTGAAGAGACACGCCTGCCGGATCGAAATCCGGCAGGCAGTTCCCTCACGATCCCTTACGGGACATTAACAACGGTCGTTTGAAGCGCGATCGTACCGGCTGTTGTTGCTCCGGCCAATATCCGGCCGTTGATCGTAGCACCGGTGACTGCCGTGACATCTCTTCCGGACACGATGGTTCCATGGAAGATTGTGCCCACTCCAATGGTCGCATCCAACGTCGGGACCCAGTAAACATTGTTGGGGTCGGCACCGTTCAACAAGGTGACGTCTGCACCTGTGGTCAGCGAGGAGCCGATCTGGAACACCCAGACCGCATTCGCGTTGCCACCCGCATCGAGAACGAGCGGAGTTGAGACCAGCATCGTGCTGCCTGAGGTGTACGTTCCAGGCGGAATGCCCGAAGGATAGAGTGCACCAAGGTCAGCGCCGGCACCGATGGTTACTCCAGGCGGCAGGTTCTTGAAGTAGTTGTAGGCCACCAGCAGGTCGTCTCTTGCCTGAGCGGACTGTGTATCGTTGATGTGGGTTGCGCCGTTCACGATTGCCGGCGGGAATCCTGTCATCGATGTGCCCGGATCAAGCGAGACATCTCCGTTGATGATGGAGTTGCCCGTGCTTGTGATTGCCGAGGTAGCCATGATGCCGTATGTAGCGGCCGAGCCAAGAAGACTTGCCGCGGGAGGCGGCAGCGGAGCGACAACGAAGCTCCATTCAGCGGAATAAGCACTCGTGCCACCGCTGTTCTTTGCGCTCACACGCCAGTAGTACGTTACTCCATTCGTCAGGCCAGAGACCGGCTGGAAAAGCCCGGTGATCGTCGAATCTTCAAACACGAAGGTCGGACTGTCGAACAAAGCGGAAGTGTCGACCTGAAGGTGATATGTTTCTGCTCCGGTCGAAGGATTCCAGCTCAGGGTCGGGCTGGTTGAAATAACCGTGTCTCCATTGGCAGGCGCTGCCAGGAACGGCGGCTGAGGAGGTACCAGGTTTGTGCTAAAGTTCCGTGAAGAGTACGCACTCGTCCCGGCGGCATTCTTTGCGTTCATGCGCCAGTAGTACGTTTTTCCGACCTCTAAACCTGAGATCGGTTGCGATGTACTGGTAAGCGTGGAATCATTGAACAGCAGAACCGGACTTGTGAACGCGGATGTGGTGTCGATCTGCAGACGATACGTATCGGCTCCCACCGACGCGAGCCAGTTCAGCGTAAGACTCGTCGGCTGATTCTGTGCTGCGTTCAACGGAGAAACCAGGAGAGGTGCAGCTGGAGGTCCGAGAGGAGTGAAACGCCAGACGGACGAGTACACACCCGTTACGCCGGAAATCGTCGCGTTCACGCGCCAGTAGTACGAAGTGCCAGGCGTCAAACCTGGTACCATCTGCGAAGTGCCCGTGAGCGATGAATTGTCATAGAACGTTGTGCTAAATGCGCTGCTCGTCGAAACCTGCAACCGATAGCTGCTTGCATTTGCAACCAGACTCCAAACCAGAGTCGGATTCGACGGCTGGTTCACCGCCAGATCGGCGGGAGAAATAAGCGCCGGCACACCCGCCGCCACGGTGGTAAAACTCCAAACGTAATTGCCCGCGAGGCCCGTGCCCGCCAAATCCCTGGCTCCCGTTGTAATGGTCGCGGTATATAACTGACTTGGAATCAGGCCGTTCGGCGCTACAAACAGCGCGGTCGTGTCGGTGTAGGATACCGTTCCCGAAATGGGAGTCGAACCCTGAAGCAGCGTGAACGTCGCGGTGTTCAGCGACTGCACGTCCATCGGTGTACTGAAGGTTGCCGTGATGACCTTGACCGCGGCAGCGTCCGCCGCTTCGTTGCTTGCGATGGTCTTGCTCAGGCTAACTCCCGATGCGCCGCTGGCAGGAGATGTGCCGGTGACCGTTGGTGCGAGACAAACACCTACGATCCCCGGGCTCTCTTCCTTACACCCGCCTGCAAAAACGACGAGCAGTAAGGCAGCGGTAAGTACCGCTGAAACCTGAAAACCGAAGAAGGCCCGAACCTTTCGGGGCAGGCGAGCCCATCGGCTCTCGGTTGAATTTGTTGATGGAGTTTTCATAGACACCTCGTGTGTGGAGTGAACGGAATGAAGAGTATTCTCTGATGATGGAGGTCTGGTCATGATGCTTTTCGTCTCCTTGCTGGTGCTTTGTTCGCTGATGCTTTTGCTGTCGCTGATTTTCTTGGCTTCGCCTTTGTTTTCAGTTTCATGAGGCTGGCGTTGGATTTTTTTAATTTCCCGACGATATGTTTGAACTCTTGAATTTGCCGGTTGGCCTCCTCTTTGGCGACCCCGTACTTTTCCTGGAGGACTCCCACAAGTTGTTCATGTTTTCCGGCGATAGCGGCGAGCTCGTCGTTCATCAGTTTTCCCCAATGAAGAACCGCTTTCCCCCGCTTTTGCTTCCATTGTCCTTCAACCCGATCCCAATTCATGATGCATGTCCTCCCTTATTCAAGTGTTCATCCGGTGAGGTTCTTCCGTCGCGAACGAAGAAAACCTTCACGAGTCACGTGAAAAAGTATACCGATGTTTACTCTGAGGGGTAATCGCCTGAAGGGATGAAAAGGGGATTAATCCTTCGGAGCTAAGCCTTTTTTAAGGGAAAACGTGTTTTAGAAAAATGGGGCGGGCGCTGCGGCGATGACGTGCCGATGGTTTATTTTGGCTGGGGTGGTAGATTTGCTCCAGGGGAGAAGTTGGGGCAGGGGCTCAAGGAGTCCCTGGAAACGCGTTAGAATGTTTCTTTGTCGCGGGCGTACATTGCAATCTCTAAACGGCTGTGTAATGCAAGCTTTTCGAGAATGTTATGAACGTGGCTCTTGACGGTGAACGTGGCAATGTTGAGCTTATTGGCAATTTGCTTGTTACTCCGTCCATCAACAATCAGGGCTATCACTTCTTTTTCACGCTCCGTCATGCGTATTGCTCCCCTGATGTTTCTCTTCCCTCTCGAAAGAGCATGTTCGGCCACCTGGGAAAAGAGCGATCCGGTCATGGGCGGCGGAAGCACGGTCTCTCCATTGGCAACTGCCCGAATCGTTTTGATCACATCTTCCACGGTTGCATTCTTGAGAATGAACCCCTCTGCTCCCGCTTGGACGAATTCTAAAATATCCGACTGAGCCGGAGCAAGCCCCATCCCGATGATCTTAATGGCGGGAAACTCCCTCTTGACCTCCCTGACAGCGTCCAGACTGCTTTGACTCTCCAGGCCGAGATCCATCAACAACAGTTGCGGTTTTACTGCACGGGCCTTCGCCAGGGCGTTGGATTTGCCGTCGGAAACAGCCGCAATGGTGACATCTCCATGCCCGTTGAGCATGGCGGTGATGCCTTCCCGCAAGATGCGGTTGTCTTCTATGAGGAGTATTCGGATTTTTGGCATGGGGGCTTCAACGCATCGTAAATTTGCAGACAACACAAGAAAGACTCTATCGGGTAAACACCTGAAACGGAGAGGTGGGCACACCTGATACACTTTGTGCCCTTTGCGAGTGGAAAAGGGGGGTAATCTGTACCGAGGCTATCTTGCTTCGATAATGCGCTTCGAAATTGCGTAGCGGGTAAGCCCCGCAACGTCATGAATCCTCAACACATCCATGATCTTCTGGCGGTGTGTCTCCACAGTCTTGATGCTAATAAAGAGCTGCGTTGCGATCTTCTTGTTGGAATTTCCTTCGGCAATCAACTGAAGGATTTCCAGTTCGCGGGGGGTGAGTCCCGTTTTCTTTCGCGCCGATTTTCCTTCTTTCACAATCTCGCGGTAATCGGTGACAAGATGTTTTGCGATCGAAGGGGAAAGATAGGCATTCCCCTTGTTCACTTCCTTGATTGCTTTGATGAGCTCCGCGCCGCTGGTTTGCTTGAGAATATATCCCGAGGCCCCCGCATGGAACACTTCGCGGACATATTCTTCGTCTTTGTACATGGAGAGAATGAGGATTTTGATCTTGCTGTTAA
>JBBDYD010000103.1:0-4378 GCA_040901865.1 Bacteroidota bacterium
TGATTATTCACCGCGAAATTCTTGCCGGGGGTCAGGGTCTTCCGGTCGCCGCCCATAAGGCGAATGGCTCCAAGTGACAAGTCGTACAGATCGGAACTTGTTATACCGTTTTCCGATCCACCTAAAATCCCGACGGCTTCGCCGCCCAGTTGGCGAAATGTGCATCCGGCAATAAGGTTCCCGGTTCCTCCCGTGATTTTCACACCCTCACCCCGTGATTGTTCAAAGATCAATCCGCGGATTGTAATATGACTCGTGCTGTCCAGAACGACCAGAGGTCCTTCGAGAATGGAAACCGCCATCGTCGCATGTTCCACCGGCCCCGGCGGCCAGAAATACAGATCGCCCGACGACCGGTCCAGGAACCATTCGCCCTCAGCATCCAATTCTTCAAGGACATTCAGCACATAGTACCTTTGATTCCGCGTATAGCCATAATGATGATGCGGTTCTGCGATCGTGATTTCACGGGCATCGGTGTTGACAGACTGCACTCGCTGAAATGAATCGCTCCAGTCCCATGTCCAGTAACCATGCAGATAAGCGGACTCGGAATTCTTCCACCGTTTCGGGCGGTTGCCGTCATAGCGGATCCTGCCGTAGTGCCTACCGATGGGAATGTTATCGAATCGACGCTCGCGGTCGAGTCCTTCATTGTAAAGAGAGTCCCCGGTCTGCGGAACATCGGCAATGAGGAGCCATCCAGAATTCGGCCAGCGGGCGAGGGTCATTCGTTTTCCGTTGAAGAAAAACTCGAGGCCCGCACCGCCTCTCTGCGCTATCGAGCCAAAGTCGGATATCCCCTGTTCCTTCAGGTTGGATCGGAATACTTCGCCTCTGGTAGTCGGATCGAGCCTCTCGAGAGTAGCTTTCTCAGTGACCGGCTTGAATCCCTTGATTGTGCGTCCACCCGAGAGTGCAGCAACTTCACCGGGCTGTGCGCGCCAAACGATTTGAGACAGTTCGCTTCCTGAATCATCGGAAGTGAGGGTAAGTGTTTCAGCGAGCTGATAGGTTCCACCGCGAATAAAGACGGTAATTCCCCCGTTTGGCATTCCGCCGCGTTTTGCCGCGCGGACCGCATCCCGCGCGCGTTGTAACGTTGCAAATGAACCGTCGTTCCGAGCGGCATTCGGCTCTTTCAGAGTGCCGGACCATCGATCGTTTCCTTGCAGGGAGACGTAAAAAGAAGTCTGAGCGGAAAGTGACGCAGGGAACAACAATGAGAAAATAAGATAGCTGGGTTTCATGGATTGCTCGATTGTCTGAACCTGGATTTATAGGATTTGGTGGATTGCGGAATGAACACTTGATGAACCAGTTGAATTTCGGATTGCGGATTTTCGATTTCGGACTGCGTTAATCCTTGATGGAATAATGGAATATGGAATGATGGAATAATGGAATATGGAATGATGGAATACCGCTGATGTCTGAACCTGGATTTATGGGATTGATAGGGTAAGAATGTGATTCTTTGCCTCAATTGTTAGAACCGGGATTTACTGGATTATCGGATTTGTGGGGAATCCTCGGGTGAATCATGCATCGCTTTCTTTGCTCCGGAGAGCCTTGATTCTGGCTCCATTGACTTGTTCCACAACCTCTTGAATTCAAGGCTTTTTGCTCCAAAATTTATCAAGAGGCCGACTTCCAGATTATATGCCTCGAGATAATTCAACGCCTGGGCAAGGTGAACATCTTCCAATCTGATGACTGCCTTTAATTCGACACTGATTTTTTGTTGCACAAGAAAGTCGACTCGACGTGTCCCGACTTCAACCCCTTGGTAAAGTACTGGCATTTCAAACTCTCTTGCAAAATCCAATCTCTCTTTGTCCATTTCAATTGCCATACAACGCTGGTAAATTACTTCCTGAAATCCATTCCCGAGCGCTGAGTGTATTCGCATTGCACACCCGATAATCTTTCGAGTGATTTCTTTGTATTTGAGATCTGGCATTGTCCCCCCGATGCTTGGCTGTTAGAACCGGGATTTATGGGATTAAAGGATTGGAATGGGACCCTCGTGTAATGCATCCAACTAATCCCTTAATCCAGTGAATCCCGGTTCAGACACCACAGTACCAAACGCAACACGGTAACTGCTCAACCAATCAGCTCCAAATATCCCCAATAAACAACCGCATTCGCCAGGGTCAGCGGTCCACCGATCTTCATAAATCCCGCCAGCGAGATCTCCTTGTATCCCCTCTTCTCCGCTCCCTGCACAACGATCACGTTGCTGGCGGCACCCAGAATTGTCAGGTTTCCAGCGATCGTGCTTCCTGCGGCCAGCGCCATCAATCCGGGCACGAGAACACCAGACGTTGTCAGCAGGGGTTGATAGAGCGCGACCAGCGGTACGTTCGAAATGAACTGGCTCAGCACCACGCTGACTCCGATGATTGCATGGTACGTTGTCAACGGTGACTCAATGCGGGCAAGAAGTTCCTGAAAGAATCCGCTGTTCCACACGCTCTCCATCAAGACAAACATTGCCGCAAAGAACGCCAGCGTGGGCCAGTCGATGCGTTTCACGATCCTGAACCGTGCGGGGCTGGCGATCAGGATTGGCAATGCGGCCGCTGCGGCGATATGCGTCAAACGCAGCTGCGCATCGATCTGAAAGATCCCCGCGAGAATCTTGACTGCGATGAGGACCAGCATAACCTGCAACGAGAGCTTTGAGAGCATCGCAAGGTTGTGATCACGGATCGGCTCCTGCGAATGCTTCAGCGCCATTTTATGGAAATCGCCGGGGTAGAGTTTTTTGAGAAATAGATAGAGAAAGAAGAGATTGAAGAGCGTCGGAATAAACAGCCAGGCGAGAAATGTAATAAAGGGATTCGGTACGTTGCCGTTGATGGCGATCAGGAGGTTCTGGGGATTGCCGATGGGGCTGGTGACGCTGCCGATAGTGACTGAGAACATCAATGCATAGAGGAGAAGTTTCGGCGACATGGAATGGTTGCGGGCGAGCAGAAGCATCACCGGGGTGCCGACGATCGCAAGCGTGTCGTTCATAAGCAAAGCTGAAGCGCCTGCCGATCCGGCAAGGACCATCACCAGAAGAGAATCCACCGTTTGCGCCCGTTTAAAGAAAGCATACGAGAGGTGCGCCAGGTAGCCGCTTTCTTCAAGGGCATGACCGATAACAAATGTGCAAAAAAGGAAGATCATCACATCAAGGTCAACAGCGGCGAGGGCAATTGGAATCTCGATTTCTCGTGTTACGAGTACAAACAACGCCCCCGCCCCCATGATATGCCAGATTTGCAGTCGTACGTTGCCGATCGTCCGAATGGTAATGAGGAGAAACACAGCAAGAAGAGCGAAGACGGAAAGGTTCATGAAGAGTTGCGAGTTACGGGGTTGAGCGTTACGGGTTCGCCTTGAGGTTTTAGTTATCAGTTATTGGTTTTGCGATTTCACGCTCCTCGCCTTCCACATCTGTTCGATCTGCTCCAATGTTTTCCCCTTTGTCTCGGGAACATAGCGCGCGGTCACATAGATCGTTACAACGCAGAAGAACGCGTACAACCAGAACGGAAAGCCTCCTCCGAATGTTTCCACGAGCCATTCGTTCTCATTGATCATGGGAAACGTTTGGGAGACCACGAAGTTCGCTGACCAGATGCAGAAGGTCGCTACCGCCATTGCCCTACCACGGAGATGCGTGGGGTACAATTCCGAAAGGATCACCCACACCACCGGACCCATCGACGCCGCAAAAGACGCGATGTACATCACAATGAAGATCAGCGCCCCTGTATCGATGCTCTTCGACGCGGCAGCCCAGCCGAGCGCAACAAGCGAGAGGCACATTCCGGATGCCCCCGCGATCATCAGCGTTCTGCGCCCGACACGATCGATCGTGTAAAGCGCAACAATCGTAAAGAGTAAATTCACACTCCCGATAACAATCGTCTGCAGCAGTGCGACGTCAAGTCCGGAACCGAGCTGCTTGAAGATCTCGGGAGCATAGTACATGAACACATTGATGCCGGTAACCTGCTGCAGGATCGCAAGGCCCGACCCCAGGAGAACAGCCCCGATCCATGTCGGATGCAGGAGCTCTTTCATGCTGCCAACACCGGCCGAGAGAGATCGCTTGATTTCGCCAATCTCGGCATCGATCTCTCCGCCCCTCCGCACCCGGGCAAGGATCCGGCGAGCTTCCTCGTCCCTCCCGGACCGAAGGAGCCACCGTGGGCTCTCGGGAATAATGGTCAGCAATGCCAGAAACAGCATCGCCGGCAACGTTTCTGACCCGAACATCCACCGCCAACCCGATTCAACATTCCATTCCAGCCCTCCGAGCCCGGCGATATAATAGTTCACGAAATACACGATCAGAATTCCAACCACAATTCCG
>JBBDYD010000104.1:0-4337 GCA_040901865.1 Bacteroidota bacterium
TCGCGCAGTTTCGGATGCGAAACATAACACGGCCTTCGACCGATGACAAGGACGGCCTCAACAGATGAGTCTTTGAGGGCCTCGTGAAGCACTCCTTCGCCCACCATTCCGGTGGCGCCAAAAATGATCGCCTTAATGCTCATTTCAGTCCTTCGAAAGGTGTGTCGCCGCGAAAAACGATCGCGTTGCGTTTCACTGTCCCGATTAGCGTTTTAAGCGTCGAAAAACGATCTCTCGCTCGGATTCCTGAGAGACTGTGTCAATGACCCGCAGGATAGCGGGAAACAACTCCACGTTGAATGCAATGGCCTCGAATCGAAGGGTCGCTTTGACGAGGACCCCTTCGGGAGACTTCGTGTAGATGATCGATGCCGGGACGTTTTGAACATCCCGGAGAGATCTGTTACTCGGTGTCGAACGCAGTTCGAATCCGACGGGCGTTTTGATGGTCCATGTTGCAGTCATGTTGAATCGTTCCGGAAGAAGGATATGACTGCGACGAATCGGCGAAAGCAGGTGCCCGTGAAGCCATCGAAAAATCAAGTTCCTGGGCTTGATCACCATGAGCGTATCGAGGACCTCCACGGTCGCCTTGGAAGCCCCCTCGCATTCAAGTTGAAATGCCGTGGAATCGCCGGGGTTATTGAACTTCAGGGATCGGATGTCCTTCATCCAGGCGTCTGTAGCCATGGTACGGATCCGTTCTGTTATCTCCGAATTCTCAAGTTCATAGAAATCACTTCTGAGTTGGTCGGCGCGCCAACCTGTCGTGCGAAATTGAAGCGAGTCCATGACCGTCGTTGAGGAACCCAAATATAAGACATGGGATTCACCCAATGTTCCCCGGTCCGAAAATCCCCCTGTGGTGATGGTTCGATGCTCGACCATTGCTTTTCCAATAACGGCCATGTTCGTTCCCCGCAGATGCCACGGAAGCTCGTACGTTGCGGGAATGCCCCGGTCGAAAGCGTAGAGTCGCTCCTTTCCCTCCAGTGCCACGAGGACGCCGATCCGGTCAAACCACTGCGTCGATGGGATCTGCCGATCGTATTGCCCGTTCCTCTTGTCCCTGATCCATGCGCATTGCGGATTCAGTCCGCGTTGGATAAGGATCCTGAACAGGATGTAGGCGAGGTCGGAGGCATCGCCCTTCTTCCGTTCAAAGATCTCGTCGATGTCATCGCTCCTGGGGTACAGAGAACTGTGTGGAAGCAGGCTGATGCTCCGTCGGAGGGCGGCGTACAAACTATCGACTCCTGCAATGGTTGTCGGGCGGAAGGCCGTGGAGAATCCCAGCTCTTTGATCCTGGCTTCGCTGACATTCTTGCCGTCAAGGTATTCCTTATGGAATTCCTCCGCAAGATCGGCCCAGGCTTTGGACGTTTGGATCTTCGATTCGAAGTGGGAATGAGTCACGAACGCCGTGAGAAGGGACTGATCCTCGAAGGGCGGCCCGAAAGGCTCTTCGGCAATTCCATTGAGGTTTTTCAGGCTCCAGAAATACGTTTTCCCTGAACCGTAGACATTGCTGAGTTGTTCAACCGTGGGATTGCCGACCTCGTCGGGAGGGAGGCTGAAGTGCGTGACGCCGGTTTGTGCCGGAAGTGTTATCGCCAGGTTGGAAAAGAGAACCGGATCTGCCGCGTTATAGAAGAAGATTCCGCTGTTTGACCTTGACAAAGGCATTGTCAGGCCGTATTCGATCTGGACGATGTCGCCCGTCGTGACATTGGGGACCTTGAACAACACTTTTCGTTCGAGTGGATCGCCGTCGTTCGTTTCACGGGAGACGATGACCTTGACATCTTCTTCCGGCAATTCAATGACGTCGTCATTCTCTTTCTGCACTCTCGCCCGTGCCGCAAAACCTGCGGGGATTTCGTCCCCAAAGTATTCCGGGTAGGTGAGTTCAAACGAGGCATAACGTGCGACGCCGGCTTCGGTAAGCACTTTGACGAGGATGATCGACGTCCTCGTTGTTTGCAGCCCGGTAAATGTCACTCCCTTGAAATTTACCTCGCCCGGTTCCACTTTGAAGCTCTGTTCTTTCAGAATGATGACAGCATCGTTATTCCTGAAGGTCTTCGCCGTAATTTGGTTCGAGAGCCTTCGATCAGGAAGCTTGCGAAGAAAATCCTGTGCACCGGAACCGGCCGGAATCAATGCAAAACAGGTAAAGAGGATGATTGTTCGCATAATTACTCCTGAATGAAGTGGAGTGTTTTGGTGAATTCTGAAAAGGCGGCCTTATACAGCCGAAGGAAGTTCGGCCGGGTGTCCTCGGAAAATGGGCCGGGGGGGAGACGAAAGGAAAAAGAGACCAGTGGTGACTGCCCCTTCGAGGATTCCTTCAATCTGAGGACATCAACGGAAATATCAACCTTTCCGTAGAGGGGGAAGAAATACACATCGTCAGGGCGATCTGCAGGGTTCTCCTCCGGGAAAAGGGAAGGGAACATCCGTGAGGGACTTGTGAACCGGGTTGAGTCGACGGCGGTCAGGCAGTTGGGAATGGTCAAGTCGGTCACGATTTGAAATTGATCATCTCCCCGTTTCCAATCCACGGCCTTTATTTCGATATCGGGATGAAGATGTCTTCGGCTCCATTGGACAATGCTTTCGATCATTTTTGCCCGGTTGAGATAGAGGTCGAGGGTATAAAAATCAATGGCATACTGGGCGGCAAGTGTGACGTTAAGGCGGCCTTTGAGAGATGACCCCGAGGGCACCAGGGTCCCGCTGATGCCGAGCCGGTTCAATGGAGACTCCTGGATCGTGATAAACCGGGAACTGTCTCGTTCGAGAACCAAAGCCCTTGCGTTCAGCAGGTCGATGGTCGTAATTCCCGGGATCCCCGTTCTGTTCGTACCGTCAAACCAGTGGTCAGCTCCCTGGTGTTCGAACTGAACGACCATGTGATTGAATTGCGATACGGGGATCTGGGGATACACCTCGACCCCGCGTCCTCTGTAACAGAGGGCCAGTCGGGGTTCCAACCCGATGCTTCTGGCGAGAAGATAAATGACAAGTGAATAGTCCTTACAATCCCCGTATTTGCGTTCCAGAATGAGATCGGCGTCGTTCGGAATGATCTCGCCAAACGCAAGATATACCTGCTCGTATCGAATGTTCTTCTGGCAATATTCGAAAATCGCATTGATCTTTTCCAGGTCCCCGGACTTGCCCCTGGTAATCTCCTCGGCCAGCGCTTTCAGTTTGTTCGATTCACGGAGTTTCGATTCAACGAGATCAAGATACCGGTTGCCGAATGATATCCACGCCGATTCCTGATTGTCAGCAGGTTCCGCGGAAGACCCAGCCAGGGATGCCAGTACCTCAGGCAGAGTGTTTGTTTTCTTGAAAGGCCAGGTCTTTGAATCCTTCTCGTATGTTTTCCAACGGAATGCATAGCTGATGCCTGCCGCGCTCGTATCAATGACGGGAGCGACGGTATCATTAAAGACCTGATAGAGGAGTGTCTGTCCACGAGGAACGGTCAGGACACAATTGATCCGTTGCCCACGCACGCCGACGTCGGAAAGTGCGAAGGAGGCACCAAGGGCGGCAAGCACCATCTCGTGGTTGGAAACGGTCTCTATCAGCGTCCCCGGGGGCACGTACCTTTTCAGAGGCACGTATCTTATGTTCCAATCGGCAATGACAGACTGACTGCTCAGCGTGGAAGTTGCTAGGTCAGACAGGCCGTACAATTCTGTCGACCCGTCCGGTCGGAGGAGCCTTGCTTCGAAATGATTGAGCCGGGTTGCGAGTCCATCGTACACTGTAAGGACCTCCGGCGCGGCCGCCCGGTGCGATCCGACGCGGACAACGCGGTGCTCCTTCACCTCTAGAGATTTCGTTCCGGCCCAGGTGAAGTGTCGCGTGAAAAATACCGTTTCGGAATTCTCGGACGGGCCTAACGAAAGTTCTTCAAGAGCCTGTTTTTCAAGAAGCAGGGTGGTTGAACATGATACCAGAAGAATGACCGCACAGCACAGAAGGGCAGCATGAAACATCTTGTCGCACGCCATGGCCGGTATCTCCTGAATGCCGGGGTGCTGCGAGAGAGGAGGTCACGGGACGGTGATGAAGATGAGATTAAGATCCCCCGTGCTTCCCCAGAACGGCTGGCTCCCCGATTTTTTGGAAGGGATGTAATGAAGAAATCTAAACTTTTTTGAAGAAGGAGGCAACTGAGGGACGGACCGTGAATAGGAGCTATTCTTGTTATGGCTTTTGCCCAACCCATTCGCCATTTCAGTTCCT
Organism: Bacteroidota bacterium; assembly: GCA_040901865.1. Lineage (GTDB taxonomy): Bacteria > Bacteroidota > Ignavibacteria > UBA10030 > UBA10030 > JBBDYD01. Next base: position 4,267 of record JBBDYD010000104.1, read on the forward strand.
CCTCAACAGGTACAACACCAACCCTCCGCCCCCGACCACCTTTTCCTGCTCGATTGAAAGTCCGGCCTCCG
>JBBDYD010000105.1:0-4231 GCA_040901865.1 Bacteroidota bacterium
TTGGATTTGCCGGCCCTTCTGTCGTCACGATTCACGATTTGATCCATCTTCGGTTCCCACAACACTATTCCTGGGCGTATCGGGCCTACGCCCGCGGAGTGATGGGTCATGCCGTCCGCAGAGCCCGTGCAATTATAGCGGTCTCGGAATTTGTCAAAAACGATATCCTCTCTCAATTCAGGGTAATGCCGGAAAAAATCCATGTTGTGCCCCTGGCAGCCCGATCCGATTTCCGGCCTCTCCCGAAATCTTCAATCAACAATTTCCGAAAGCGCTACGGACTCCACAATCCCTTTGTTCTCTATGTGGGAGGAATGGGTAAGCACAAGGATATTCCGACTCTCATCAAGAGTTTCGACATTGTAGCCGGGCATATCAAGGACTGTGATCTCGTTTTTGCCGGCATGCCGGCTGATCAGGGGAGAGAGTATGTTTCATCAAGCCGTTTCGCGGGCCGAATACGATTTCTGGGAAGATTGCCGGGCTTGGACCTAACCGCCGCGTACAACGCAGCTGAAGTGCTTCTCATGACTTCGACGTATGAGGGATTCGGCCTTCCACCCCTGGAAGCGATGGCATGCGGCACGCCGTGCGTGGTATCCGATGCAGGTTCGCTTCCCGAGGTTGTGGGCCAGGCGGCTGTTCTCTGCTGCACGGGCCGGCCTGGGGAATTCGCAGACGGCGTCATGACGCTTCTTACGAGATCACGCGAGCGCAATAAGTTGATCCGGCTGGGATATGAGAATTTGCGGCGCTTTTCCTGGCGCACCACAGCGACAAGAACCCTGCACATTTATGAATCAATTGCGTAAACGAAAAACACAGATAGGTATTTTCGGTGGCTCGTTTGATCCGCCCCATCTCGGCCATTTAATTGTGGCAGAATATCTCTGCGGGGCTGCAGAATTGGACAAGGTGATCTTTGTTCCGGCATTTCAGCCGCCCCATAAGCTCGGCAACTACTCTGCAACCGCAGCTCAGCGGATCGCAATGATCCGCCTTGCGGTTCGCGGAAATGCAATGCTCGCGGTTTCCGATTATGAAATTCAGCGCCGTGGAATTTCCTACACTGTGGACACGGTGGAAGAGTTCTCGCGGCAATATCCCGATGCGGAACTCTCGCTGATCCTCGGACTCGACAGCTTTCACGAGTTTGCCACATGGAAGACTCCGGAGAAAATTGTCTTGACGGTCCGCTTGCTTGTGTATCCCCGATCAGGTTATGACAGTCCATCCGGGAATCCGTTTTTTCAGCATGCAGAATTCGTTTCTGCTCCGCTGGTGGATATCTCTTCAGGCATGATCCGTCGCCGCGTTTCATCCGGGAAGAGCATCCGTTACTTTGTTCCCGAACCGGTGGAAAGATTTATCCTGTCACACCATTTGTATGCCGGAGGGGGCGCTAAACGGCAAAAGATGAAACGTGAAATCCCGCGATAACAGGATTAGCACAATGATCGGTCAGGCGGGGAGTAGGCACACCCGCCCGAACGACTGTGAAGAGCAATCATCGTTCAGTCGGGCGTGGAGTGACAGGGAGACCTGACAAAGCTGCTTGAAGAGTACATTAAGACACTAACCCGTTTCACCCGACCTTGTTATTTCGGCGAAAAATCTCTACAATAACGCTCAAGAAAGAAATCGACCAAATGCCCTCGAAGCCCTTACGCGTCCTTGTTGTTGATGATCAGGATTCATTTCGGATGAGTCTCGAAATAGCCTTGAGCATCAGTGAAAAGCACGAAGTCGCGATGAGTGACTCAGGGGAAGATGCGATTGAGAAGTTGAAGGCGGATGAGTATGATGTCGTCCTCCTCGACTACAAGATGCCCGGTCTTTCAGGCCTTGATGTCCTGGCATGGATGCATGAGAACAAGAATGACACCCCGGTCATCATGCTGACAGCGGCGGGGTCGGAAGAAGTTGCCGTCGAGGCAATGAAACTGGGCGCCTACGATTATCTTTCGAAGGAACACATCGAAATTGACCGTTTACCGCTCACGATCAATAGCGTTTACGAACGCTGCCAATACCGGCGGGATATCAGTCGGCGGGAACGTGAGGAGATTGAGCATCGGGAGCAGCAAAAGGACATGGCATCGCTGAAAATGTTTCAAAGTACGGTCAATTCCATCGGACAATTCGTCAACAACGGCCTCTTCCAACTGACCAAGGAGATCGGCAACGCAGAATCTGAACTGCTCAAGTATGTGAATGATGACGGCCGGAAGGCCTTTCTTGATTCCTTTTCCTCCCTCAAGCAGGAGTTCGAAGTTGTCTCTTCCGGACTCAAGTCCATGCTTGACCTTACCACACTCGTGACCCAGAAACTGGAGGGGATCCAGCAACCCAAAGGGGACGGGCAACCGCCACACTCGTAGTTCATGTCAAATCCTCTCTTACGAGGTCCTTCAGACGACGCCCGGCGCACCCGGGAGGAACTTCTTTCCGAGTTATCCGACCTTCGCCGGCAGTACGTTAATCTGAAAATCCTGGAATATGAACACGACCGTGCGCTTGCGGCTCTTCGGGATAGCGAAGAACGCTATCGTCAGATTGTCGAAACTGCCACCGACATCATTTACAGGATCAGCCCGCGGGGGTATTTTACCTACGCAAATCCCGTTGCGGTGAGGATCATCGGATACTCCCTCAACGAGATTATCGGAAAAAACTATCTTGACCTCGTCCAGCCGGAATTCAGGAAGAAGGCTATCAGGCACTATCTCGAGCAGACTTCCGGACGAATCCCCAGCACCTATTTTGAATTTCCCGCTATCGCGAAGAACGGATCGGTGGTATGGCTCGGTCAGAACGTGCAGATCGTTGTCCGGGACAACGAGGTTGTCGAACTTCAGGCGGTGGCACGTGATATTACGGAGAAGAGAAAAGAAGAAGCACAGCGGCAACACCTAGAGTTGCAGTTACTCCAGGCTCAGAAAATGGAATCCATCGGGCGGTTGGCAGGCGGTATCGCACATGATTTCAATAATATTCTAGGGATCATCCTCGCATATACAAACATCCTCGAGGACAAAAATCTCCCTCCCGAAAAGGTCCGAATGAGTCTGAACGCGATCACCCGGGCGATTCAGCGGGCAAAGGGGATGGTGCGCGAATTGCTCACACTTGCCCGAAAAACGGAACCTTCCTTTGAGTATGTCGATGTGAATGATTCCATCAGCGATTTCATTCGCATGATCATGGACACATTTCCCAAGACGATTGCATTCTCCTTGAAGTATGCGGAGAATTCCCCGGGCATTTTAGCTGATCCAAACCAGTTTCATCAGGTCTTGTTGAACCTCCTGGTCAATGCACGTGATGCAATGCCGAGAGGCGGAACGCTGGAGATCATCTCCGGTCTGGTCGACGATGAATCCATGAAACAGACGTATCCGAACGCCCGCGCAGTCCCCTATGTAGTTGTTTCCGTCAGGGATACTGGAATCGGAATGGATGAGCAAACCCGGGCGCGGGTCTTTGAACCCTTCTTTTCAACAAAAGAACATGGCAAAGGGTCGGGACTTGGGTTGGCTGTCGTCTATGGAATCGTGCAAAGTCATGGAGGATTTGTCGAGGTTGAAAGCTCTCCGGGTGAAGGAGCCACCTTTCGCCTTTATTTTCCGACGGCCGAGCGTGGAACGAGGAATCGGAAAGTTTCTCCGGTACCCGAACCCTCGGAACTGGCGGGCAATGAGACGATCCTCTTTGTCGAAGATGAAGAAATGCTCAGGGAAGTGATAACGGGGAGGGTGGAGGAGAAGGGATACATCGTTCTCGTCGCGCGCGATGGAATCGAAGCTGTGGAACTTTTCATGAAGCATCAGCACGAGATTTCGCTCGTTTTGTCCGACTTGGGCCTTCCTCGCCTCGGAGGATGGGAGGCGTGTGTGACAATGAGGGAGATCAACGCCCGAGTTCGGTTTGTTGTCGCGAGCGGTTTCATTGAGCCCGCACTGCGCGAGGAAATCGAAAAGTCGGGTGCGGGAATCATCCAAAAACCGTATGAGTCGTCCGAGGTCCTCCGGACCATCCGGAGTATGCTCAATGGCTGAGTCTGATTCTTGAACGTTCGGGCAAAGATGCGTACATTTCAGTGCCTTTCATGGCCCGTAGCTCAGAATGGATAGAGCAGCGGTTTCTCCCAAAATCACCCACGAACGCTGTTTTGAGTGGTAGTGATTTTGAGGATCCCGAGCTGAACAAAACGGCCCCGTAGCTCAACATG